>JAYEGV010000212.1:0-5372 GCA_034659235.1 Methanobacteriota archaeon | reverse complement strand
TTGCCGCAGTCTTTAGCGATCGCGGTTCCTGCTGCGAAGACCATGATCACTGCCATTATCGCAATTATGTTCATCAGAGCTTTCTGAATTCCGTTCATAGTATACTTCCTTTTATGTGTTTGTTTTTTATCGTCCGTCTGTGTGGTGGTCACGTAATTAATGGGCATATACGCAATCGCTGCGGACCGGATCGATTCGTGCTTCGCGGGTACATCTGTCTGATTCCATACACCTCTGTTACATTGCCGCTATACCGCGCAATCCCGCGTGAGACCATACTAAGATGTTAGGTCTGTATAAACCGTGCCCTACAAATGTTAGGTTTTGGATTAAAAACCTAAAAAGCCCATGTAAAAATCCGGTTAATTTTGGAGATGGTGACGCACCATGTTGGTATTCGCACAGAACCGCGAGTCTTTGAGGGCACTATCTAAAAATCTAGTGATTTTCGCCGATTATCAAATTCGTGACATTCGTTTATTCGTGTTAAAATCACGAATGCAGACGAATGGCACAAATTACACGAATCTGGTTGCCACAAAATATAGTGATTCCACTGAAAAGTTCGATTGTGCCGTCTTTGAGTACGCGCCAGAGGATGCAAGGACATGACCTGCTCACAGCATGTATAGTTGCTAATAAAAATAAATGAAAGGGAATTTTATCTTCCCTTCATTCGTCCTTACGCTTTCATCCATTTCACAGGACTCACGAATCCACCACCCCGCCCTGGCTCACGTAGAAGACCTTGCCATCAACCGTGATCTTCCAGTCCGGGTAGTACGGACTTGCATCCCGATATACGAGTTCGATCGTTGGCTTCGAACCAAGAGCCTTGAGCTCATTGCTATCGGCTATGTCAATCTCACCGAGTGCGAGCTTGAGTGCCTCTGTCTTTGATACCGGCAGATACTTCACCGGATCGGCAACCCATGAAGCCTCCTTGAAGCTGCCATCTCCGGCGTCAACGAGCACCACGACGAGCGTCTTCTCAACTTTGATCGGTTCGATTGGTATCGGCTTGATGACGGCTCTGTCGTCCACGCGCTTCACACGCTCGAGTTCCTTAAGATCGCTTGTTTTTGCCTTTTCGATCTCGACAGGCATTATCTTGATCGGCTTTTCTATCACAGGCACGTTGAACGGCACAAGATAGTAGTTGCCACCGTCAGCCGCAACAAGCATTGGTTCACCAGCAGTGGTCTTTGCAAACGCTGCTGCAAATTCGGCATCGTAAGGAATCAGTTCCTCATTCACACCGTCGATTGCAGCCGCAACGATCCTGAGCATCTCATCATCCTTGATCACCTTCTCAAGCGCCAGTTGCTCGATGCCGTACACCATGAGCGGCTTCTCGGCAAGCACTGGCATTATCGCATCGACAAGTCTTGGCTTTGCAGGCATAATTCGGAGTTCACCGACCTCTTCATCAGGTGGTTCGAGTATGCCAACATACCTGCCATTGTAGGGATCACCCGGATTTATATCGCTTACATCCAGAGGCAGGTAATACGTGGTTGCCCACTCATCTGCGGTCTTGTAACTGTTCTCTCCGATACCGCCCATGCTTGCTGGATACGGATCATTCACCCAGAATCCATAAACCAGAAGCTCGCCGGTGGGCCATGGGTATGCATTCTCGTTCGTATGCACGCCGCGAACCGACATCCAGTTCGTGTAGTTACCATAAGCCGGAACAGCACCCGGGACATGATACGGATGTCCGTCCTTATGCCCGCCCCATGTTGTGCCTACCGTATAGCATATCCAGTGGCAGATCAACTTCATCATGTGCATCTGGTCTGTACTGCTGTATTTGTTGAAGTTGTAGCCGTATACCGAATAAGGCGATGGATCGAGGTACTGGATCGTACGCCACATCCCATACGTGTCAAAGTATGGCAGGCTCGTATTCCAGTTATGAGCGATGCCATAGTCATAAAGGTATGACTGGTTGTACGTAATCGGCGGCGCTGGGTCAAGAGAACTGTTCCACCACATGTAGTTCAGGTTCATCTGTCCGGTTGCAGGTCCGCACATCTTATGCTCTTTGTCTCCCGTGCATGGACATGCGCTTGCATTCGCCTGATACATCGGGAAGTCCACAAGATTGAGATAGAACTCATCCAGCGTGAGATTGAGATCGGAGATACCTCCGTCATTCATCTCGGTTGCTGTTACATCGCGGGTTGTGACGTTGATGATCTGTGGATAAGAACCCGTTTCGATCGCATAGTTGTAGATCACACCCGCATGAAGTGAATAGGGTACCAAAGACTATGTTGTAGTAATCACCACCAAGATAGCCGCTCCATGTACCGTTCGCTATTTCCTCTCCATTTTCGTAGAAAGCAACGTATTCGCTGTGACCGCCGGTTCCCTCGCATGGATGTGTGTACATCTTACTGACTGTGATATTACGCTCCGGAGTGAAGTTGTTTGTGTGGGTTCCACAGATGCTTGGATAGGTACCAGAACTTGTGTCAAATGTGCCGATACCTGCTGCTACAGTCATGAAACTGTGTTCAACACTCTCATTCGAATTATCGCTTCATCGGTGTTGTTCACCACGAAGTAGTATGTCGCATCTGAATTCAGTCCGCTCAGCGCGATGCTGTGTGATATCACCATCATTGCATTGGATTTTTCATCTGTGTAAACACCTGATACAGTGCCATACTCGATAAGGCTGTCACTATCCTCATCGGTATCCCACGTGATGGTTACGGAATCGATTGTTGGTGCGGTGTTTGCAACATTGGTTATGACCTGTGGTGTGGTATCGCCCCATCCCCCGGACAAAAAAAATCTCCACTCATTGTACTCTTCGCCGGTCTCAAACTCGAACTTAAATGGTCCCAAATTTTTACCGCGGAGCACGCAGAGACACCGTACTTCCGAAACCACTGAGTTCCGAATCAGAAGTGAACTCCACTGACATTCGTGTCATCTGTGCTATTTATCCCATTCGCATCTGCAGCGGCGAAGGCAGTCACAAAAGATCGATCTCGTAATTAAAACCTGCAAAAAATATACAAATCTTCCGGAATATAGTACCGCGATTGATCTGGCGATATTTTAACATGCTCATATCAGCAGTATCCCGATGATCGCCACAATCGCAACGACGACGATTCCGATTATCGCAGCGATCGCTTTTCTCTGCTCTGTTTGTTCTGTTGGCGTGACAGTTTCGGCATGCGTTTCATCTCTGGTCTGTGCCGTGGTACTGATCACCCTGATGATCCCGAAAACCACTACTATCACTACTATAACTATTCCGGCGATCGGCGACAGAATAGGTGATGGCGGCGATGATGGTTCTGTATGGAATACTGTGACATGCTCTGGCGTGGTTGTTTTGGCAGGTGTTTCCCGTTCGATCGGCATTCCTGTGACCGATGATGTCGATGGAGACATTGCTGGTGTTGACGTTGGTTCTGGCATATACCCTGCACCACCACCTCCATGCCTGGAACCAGGTGATGCTGATGATGCCGTGATCGTAAAACCTTCAACGGTACAGTCGATCGGACTGCACTGCGGGGTCGCATCCCTGAGCGTATTCACAGCCATGCTCAGTGAACTGAGATCATCGACATCACCATCGAGTGTGACACTGGCGAGGCTGATCTGTCCGTTCAGTCCCGGATTATCCATCTGAAATGCGCCGATGCGCACCCACCCCTCGTGTACGTGCTCGAGGTTTGTTACGATGGCATCAAAGTCCCCGCCTGTTACGTTTGTAACATTCACCACCGAGGCATTGTATCTGAGCGTTATGTCAACAGCACCGATGTTTACAGCATATTCGATGATGATTGGCTTGATCACCTCACAGGAGGCGGGAATAACAAACAGCGATGCTACCAAAATTATCTTTATTAAATTTCTTATCATAAAAAAAATAAGGTGATGTCGATCATCACCTAAGTTCCTCGAATCCGGACTTGCCGAGCACATGCTTCGCCAGATACATGGCATCAGCGATATCGATTATACCATCCTCACCATCGACGTCTGCCGCTTCTTCGATGATCTCCTCGAATCCGGTAATTCCAATCACATGCTTCGCCAGATACATGGCATCAGCGATATCCACCTTGCCATCGCCGTTGACATCACCGTTCAGCACTGCGGTATATGTTCCGTTCTGTACGATGTATGGAATTTCATTACATTGGGGGGTTGCATCCTTGAGCGTGATCACGCTCAGGTTCAATGGGGATGTTCCATTGGTGCTGTTGCTTCTGAATGTAACATTGGCGAGGATGATGCTGCCGTACAGACCCGATTCCTCTGTGTGAATTGCGCCGATACGCACCCAACCTGTTTCATTGTGCTCAAGGTTTGCAAATGTCAAATCGAATGTCCCATTGGCAACATCTGTGATCGTGCATACCGAAGCATTGTATGTGATGTTTATGTGAGCAGAGCCGACGTTTGCAGCATTCTCAATGACAATCGGCACGGTCATGTTTCCGCTAACATTCCCGATGCTGATGATAGCTTCTGTGCTGCTCGTCGTGAAGTTCCATGTGACATTTGAGGACATATTATTTCCTGCAATATCCTGCACACCGGTGGTGATCGTTACGTTGTAGGTTTCACTGTAGTTGAGATCGTCTGCCGGATCAAAGGTTACGGTCTTTGATGGAGCGGCGTAGGTGATGTTGCCTGCTACTGCTGTGCCATTGTGCTCAACGGTCACGGTCTCGTTGTTCAGCGTATCCGGATTCATGGATTCGTTGAAGGTTGCAGTGATGTTCGTGGATACGGGTGCGCCTGTTCCGGTTGGAGCATGGTCAATGACTGCTGGTGGTGTGGTGTCTTCTGCGGTGGTGACCTCGATGGTGTTCGTGTTGTTATACGATGACAACCCCGATGTGGAGTTGTACATGGTCACGTTTACGGTGTAGGTTCCAGCCGGAGTTTCAGTGGTTGTGTTCCACCACTTCGGATCCGGATTCGTTGCAGTGCCGCTGCCGATATTCTCGGTCAACGCACCTGTAGCATTCTCGATGCGGATCTCATAGTCCACACCCTCCGAGAAGAGACAATCGATCGATACGTTGGTGCCCTGTACTACCGATGGGGTCGGAGTTATCACGCAGGAGATGAGTTCTGGTGGTCCGATCGCTGCCGTTGTGAAGTTGTGCTCCTCGCTCTCATTCGAATTATCACTTGCATCCGTGCTGTTCACAACGAAGTAGTAGGTCGTATTTAGACTCAATCCGGTCAGCATGATGCTGTGTGAGGTCACCATCGTTGTATTGGGTTCACTGTCCGTGTAAGTGCCGGGAGCGGTGTCGTACCTGACCAGACTGTCACTTGCTTCATCAGTGGTCCATGTGATTGTCACTGAGTCGGTT
>JAYEGV010000211.1:0-5476 GCA_034659235.1 Methanobacteriota archaeon | reverse complement strand
GCATTCCAATACTTTGATTTTGCCCATGAGAAAATGCAGATAATTTTAAAAGTCGAATTGAAGTATGCTTCTTTGTGGGAGAAGTTTAAAAAATGTAGGAAATTTTCTAAAACGTGAGTTGTTACGGATGGACTATGATCAGCAGGAACAATACGGTTCGGATGATCGTTCTTTGGTTCATGGTTCTGCCATCTGTCTGGTTGGTTCGGTCAGGAGGAACGATCCATTCTCGATCCTGTCTTTCAGTTCATCTGCCAGTCTCATCGCTCCCTTCCGGTCTGAGTGGCGCAGGATGATCGGAATATCCCTGTTGCGCAGGGGAATCGTTCCCAGTTCGGCAGTGAATGCTTTGCCTGTGCATGTGGATACGCAGTGCCCACAGTTGCAGCAGATATCAAGATCGATCTCACTGCCATCGAATGCATCGGCAGGGCATGCCACACTACATTTAGCGCAGTTACTGCATCTTGACGGATCGAATGTTACTGAAAGGTCATGATGCCAGACCTGCGAATAATCAGTTCTTCCGATCTCTGTTCTTGTGTGGATGTCCATTATAGGGAGTTCGATTTCGCTATCCAGCCGGGATGCTCCGGATAGGATCTCTTCGTTTAGAACCGGTATCGGTACTGCCAGAGAATTGATGGTATCAGGACCTGCCGAGGTTGCAAACCCGCTTATGTATGATCCGTCCATCGCATGCATATCCACCGCAACAGACAGATTTCGCCGCTCGATAGTGCTTCTCGTACCTTCTCCGATCACGTACCCGACAGCACCGTTCACAAGGATTCTTGTACCGATCCCGATCGTACCAGTGTCTTTTTCAAGCGGGTTGATCTCGCCGCAGCCACCAAATACTGCTCCACTACAGTTCCCGCTGAAATCCGCAACAGAGAAGATTGTGGGAAGCGGCTCTCCCGGATTTACGAATGCCACATAGTTTCGATATGCGCTGCGGGTTGTGAGCATACGTGCGAATGGGATCCGATCGATATCGATGGTTGTTGCAATCTCCTTCTCAGGAGTTTTGACCACCACCTCGATATCCTTATGCTCGACCAGATCATGGAAGAGGTGCCCGCCCCCGTATCTGCCGTCTCTCTGCGCGGTTCCGTGTACGATCACATCGATTACGCCGATGTGCTCGTTCGGACATGGACCAGCGTGTGCTGGCACACCGTTTAAGAAAACCTGCTCTGCACGGGAGAAGACACCGGGATCAGCAACAGGAAAGGACAATATCGCGAGAGTCCCGCTCATAATCCCGCGGGTTGCTGTTGTGACAACATCAACATCATCGACGCTGATGAATCTTCCGGATCGCACGATATCACAGAGTTCTTTTGCGGTCAGCACGACCACGTCGCCTTTTTCTATTTTTTTGTTGATGTCTGTGATTGTTTTCATGGATTACTCTCTCATGATTTTTACAATTAAAAATATTCCGACAAAGTTTATGATAATGATCGGTATTGCAATACGCAGTATCTTCGTAGGTGTATTCGTCTGCCCATCAGCCTGTTTTGCCTGTTCCCGTATTTTTGGCACATCTGGAGATACACAGAATTCCCCTGCTACAGAACAATCAACAACACGATCAGAATCAAGGAATAGCTCATACTCCATGGTCTCTCCATCTCTTGTTACAAGAATCGTGTAATTACAGTTCGCATCCAGATTTTTGAACAAGAACTCCGAATCCGAAGTCCCTCTGATGATATCACCGCAGCCACGAACCTCCACATCCGCATCCGGATCTGCTATTATGCGCAGATTCGCATATCTGCCGACCGGCAGCGGACTTCCATTGCATACCATGTCAGGCATACCCATCTGATGAAGCAGTGTTGGTGCGATGTCCTCCTGTCCTCCGGACTCAATTCCGCATTCTATAATTCCGCTGCCCCAGAAGACAAGCGGTATCAACTGGCTTTCCGGATGCTTCGCATATTTCTCTGAAGCGTGCCCGCCATGAGCCGCACCAGATGCTGAAAATCCCATGCCGTGATCCGCGGTCAGTATGAACAGCAGATTATGATCTGCGCATCTCTGATATAATTTCATGATTGCCTCATCCGTACCATTGATCACATCGAGATATCGGGATGCTCCGAGATTGTGTCCGGCAGAGTCAACAGCAGCGAGATTGACGATCATGATAAATGGGATCTCGTCTTCGCACAGATCTCTTATGATCGCATCCGATGCGTCTACCGCCCATTCATTGTATGCGATGTATCGCTCAACTCCCTTTTTATCGCCAAGATATTCTGTGATATTACTCCATTCCACCATCAACGTACCGATGTCCCGTGAAAGATCTTCGTGGCTGTATGGATGGGTATCGATGGTGATTTTAGGGTTTTTGATCGATTTATTCTGAATATGCATGATCGTATCAAGTTCATCGCACATTTCCTCAAAATCTCCATTCTCCATAATGCCTGTACAAAAATATCCATTTTCATGCGCGATATCAAAGATCGTTGTGCCGCTTGCAACCATCTCCGGGGTTGCGTTCGAACATCCGGTCACAATGACCGAGTGTCCCTGAAGTGTACTGGTTACCGGAGCACGCACATCGATGACACGCGTGCCGTTCTCTGCGATCGCCATGAGGTTCGTACAGGATGCTCTGTCGAGTTTTGAATGATCCAGCGCATAAGGTGTGAGTTCCGGATAGCAGTATGATGAGCCGAGACCATCGATTATCAGGAGCACACAGCCATCATAATCTGCATGATTTACCGCAATCTCGGTGGTGGCGTATACCGGAGTGGATAGGATTAATAAAAGAATTAATATTTTTATTTTCATCTTTTCCATGAGAACCCGTGATGTTTTTGATATGTGCATACTTAAGCGCTCTCTCTTCGTTCATTCCCCAGTACGTTGACAGTCCCGATCCACACAAATCCTTATAAGACGTAGAGACTATTAATAACCGGTGATATTATGGAATATTTGATACCAGTAGTGATTCTAGTGGTGCTTGTGCTTGCAAGCGCTGTAAAGATCGTTCAGGAATATGAGCGTGGCGTGATATTCAGGCTCGGAAGGCTGGTCGGTGCAAGAGGACCCGGATTATTCTTCATCATCCCGATACTCGAGACGATGAGAAGGATCGATCTGAGGACGATTGTGCTTGATATCCCGCCGCAGGAGGTCATCACCAGGGATAACGTCACAACGCGTGTGAATGCTGTGGTGTATTACCGTGTGATGGATCCGAGTAAAGCGGTGGTGCAGGTTGAGCATTACCCGGCTGCAACAGCACAGATGGCGCTCACGACACTCCGGGGCGTTGTCGGGCAGGTTGAACTGGACGAGGTTCTCTCCGAGCGGGATAAGATCAACAAGCGGCTGCAGGAGATCATCGATGAGGCTACCGATCCATGGGGGATCAAGGTTTCAGCGGTCGAGATCAAGGACGTTGAACTGCCAGAGGCGATGCAGCGTGCAATGGCATCGCAGGCAGAGGCAGAGAGAAACCGGAGGGCACGGATCATCAATGCGGAAGGAGAGAAGCAGGCATCACTCAAACTATCAGAGGCTGCAGAGATACTGCATAAAGAGCCAGGTGCTCTCTTCATTCGAACGCTGCAGACGATCAAGGATGCAACCGAGGAGAAGGCAACAACCGTTGTGATTCCGCTGCCAATGGAGTTGATGGGTGCATTTGGATACAAGAAAGAGGAAGAATAAGAACAAGAATATGGTATTTGTTTACCGCCGAGATCGCGGAGGGCGCAGAGATGATGAAAAATTCCCTGACTCTCTGCGGTAAAGTACATGATAAGATTGTGATGAAACGCACTCCAATTCTTCTGGCACTCATACTGCTGGTTCTGTCCATGCCAGTATGCTGCGCACCCCAGCCAGTGATCTATGTGATCAGTGTGCATGACATGATCACAGCAGGCACAGAGATAGAGATCAGCCGCGGCATCGATCACGCATCCGAGATCAATGCCGCCGCGGTATTAATCGAACTCGACACGCCTGGTGGGCTGGTCACATCGATGGAAGGAGTCGTGTCGAGCATAGAGCGTTCACGGATACCGGTGATCACGTTCGTGCCGCAGGGTGCGCGGGCATTCTCTGCTGGCGCATTCATTCTCATGTCAGGGCATATCGCTGCAATGGCGCCAGGCACAGCAACAGGAGCAGCAACACCGATTGCAATAACGCCAACTGGCATAACGCCGGTCGAGAACAAGACGATCAATGCATATTCCGCCCGGATGCGTGGAATCGCTGAGAACCGGAATCGATCGACAGAAGTAACCGAGAAATTCGTAACAGAGGGATCATCGCTGACCGCAGAAGAGGCGATGAATCAGAGCGTGATCGATGTCATTGCCACTGACAGAAACGATCTTGCCAGTGCCGTGGATAACAGAACCGTGAATGTGAGCGGCAGATCGATAACCATGCGCACGAAGAATGCAATCTTTATCGAACATGAGCCGCGGTTTGCAACATCGATCATCGATCTGCTCAGCAACCCGCAGATAGCCTTTGTATTATTTCTGATCGGGCTGTACGGGATCATCTATGGTCTCAAAGCTCCGGGAACGTATGTTCCGGAGATGATCGGAGCGATATCGCTGATACTCGCGCTCTACGGCATGGGATTGTTTTCAGTCAGCGCATTCGGAGCGATACTGATAGTAGCAGGAATAATACTCTTCGTAGCAGAGGTGCTCACACCGACATTTGGCGTATTAACGATTGGCGGTATCGTCTGCCTGATTCTCGGTGCGCTCATGTTCCCGCAGGAACCGTTCCTTCCAGTCGAATGGATCAGTGATTTCAGACGTACCGTGTTTGTTGCAGCGATCCTCTCTGCTGTGATCATCGTGTTCGGTCTCGGGCTTGTTCTGAAGACGAAGATGCAGAAACCGACAACAGGACGGGAGGAACTGATCGGCAAGACTGTTAAAGCGGAGACTGACATCGATCCTGAGGGTACGGTGAAGGTTCATGGTGAGATCTGGAGGGCTTCTGCAACAGAGCCGATCCGGAAAGGAGAAGAGGTGGTGATCGTGGATGTTGATGGTCTCACGCTGGTTGTTGAGAGGACGTAAGTGGAATTTTAGGAACGGTTGAGGTGGACTGTGAAGTTTGATTGGGTGGGCACTGTCGATTTTTTCAGTGAAATCACCATATCCTCAAGTTTTACCGCGGAGTACGCGGAGAACGCAGAGGCATCAGAAAACCCGGCGAGGATTGAAGCGGTCTTAAACTCTGCGCCCTTTGCGATCTCCGCGGTGATAAATCACTGGGTTTTTAGACAGTGCCGGTTGGGTGTATCCAACACCAAAAGCCATGTTGACAGCCCTAAAGAAGGAAAACATTATAAACTTCAAATTAAAATTTGCATTGTTAATAGGAGTAAATGGTCATGGACACGCCAACACTTCGGAAAGTCGTGAGTTCGTCATATCATCCAAATCGCAAGCGCGGTATT
>JAYEGV010000210.1:0-5511 GCA_034659235.1 Methanobacteriota archaeon | reverse complement strand
TTTTCTAAAACGTGAGTTGTTACGAGTATTTTTCATCCTTCTTTTTCCAACAAAATGGAGTGACCGATATCTTTAAATAATCGGATACAAAAGATAATCTTTATGATCCGGTTTATTAATCGAAGAACAGAACTTGACTTCCTTGAAAGAAAAACAGATGCATCAGGCTCTCAATTTGTAGTTATCTATGGCAGAAGAAGAGTTGGAAAAACAGAATTGATAAAACAGTTTTGTAGTGGCAAAAACGCGCTTTATTTTCTTGCAGATAAAAGGGGAACCCTGTTGAATCTGGAACGATTTGCTGAAAAGGCAGCAGACCATTTCAACGACATCCCGCCGCGAGTGGAAAATTTCTACGATCTTTTCAGGTATCTGGTTCTCCATACAGGTTCCAGAAGGTACATAATTGCAATTGATGAATTTTCATACCTTATAGAACGGGATGAGACGATACCTTCGGTGTTTCAGGTGATATGGGATGAATATCTAAAAGAGGAGAATGTTATGCTGATTCTTTGCGGTTCATCCGTCTCGATGATGTTGGAAGGCGTGCTTTCTGAGAAGTCACCGTTGTACGGACGGAGGACGGGTCAATGGAAACTCGAGTCCCTGAAAGCATATCATATACCGGAATTTTACCAGGGAATCGATGCTGAAAGAGCTATTGAATTTTACAGCGTTCTTGGCGGGATCCCTCTTTATCTCCTTGAATTTGATCCTGAAAAGAACGTCTTTGAAAATATAAGAGAACATATCTTAACAAAAGGCGAAATTTTGTATGAAGAAGCAGAAACGCTGCTGAAAGAAGAGCTGAGGGAATACTATTTATACATTTCTATATTCGAGGCTATCGCAAAAGGTAAGACCCGTCTTGTTGAAATCTCCGACTATTCAAAGGTACCCCAGAAAGATCTTCCCAAGTATGTGGGCACGTTGATGAGACTTGAGCTTGTAGGAAAAGAACATCCGGTAACAGAAGCCGAAAGAAGCAAGAAGACAAGATACTTTATAAAAGATAATTTTTTCAGGTTTTATTTCAGATACGTGCACCCGAACAAAGCAGAGATAGAGTATGGATATTCCGAAAAGGTAGTGCAGGTGGTAAAAAAGGATTTTGACTCTTTTGTTGGGATTCTATTTGAAAACATCGCCAGAGATTTCATGATGAAACCGGAAACTATGGAAAAACTGCCATTTTCTTTTAGCAGGGTAGGGAGACAGTGGGGTAAAATCAAGGGTGCGCCCAGAGGAAAAAATGTGTATGAGATCGATATTGTTGGTTTGAATGACAAATCCAAAGAAATAATGTTTATCGAATGCAAATGGAAGGAATTGAGCGAAAGAGATGCAATGAATGTTCTGAATGAAGTAAAAGAAAAATCAAGGTTTGTGCAGTGGAACAAGGGTGCGCGAAAGGAATATTTCGGGCTTGTTGCGAAAAATATTGGGGGAAAGGATAAATTAAGGACAGAAGGATCTTTTGTATTTGATCTGGACGATTTTTAGTTCTATTATACCAGTCAAACCTCTCTCATCCCAGCACCCAGTCGCTTCATATCCCCAAAAAACCCTGGATACGAGACCGAAACCGATTCCGCAGTATCAACAGACGTATCCCCGGCAACCATACCAGCAACCGCAAGCGCCATAACAATCCTGTGATCGTCCCAGCCATGAAGTGATGCCCCTCGAACATCACCACCATGAATCAACAGTTCATCCTCCTTCTCGATGATATCGACACCCATCTTCGTAAGTTCAACAGCCATTGCATGCAATCGATCGGTCTCCTTGTACCGCACATGCTTTGCATTCACGATCCGCATCTCGCCTGATGCATAAGCTCCAAGCACTGCAAGCGTCGGTACAAGATCAGGGGTTTTGCCGACATCAACCGTTGTGCCGTGCAGATCGCTTTTTTTGATCGTAACCTCGCCCTTCTCTTTATTCCAGACGATATCTGCGCCCATGTCTTTTAGTATCGGGATGATTGCGGCATCACCCTGTGCAGACGGATACAGATTCCTAATCGTGACCTGATCGCCAGCCAGTGCGCCAGCAGCCAGTAGATACGATGATGACGAGAAATCCCCTGGCACCGTGTATCTCCTGAGATCAACGATCTGATTCCCTTTGATCAAGAACCTCTCCTTTCTTTCATCGATTGTGATTCCTGCCTCGCGCAAAACCTCAAGCGTAACATCGATGTATGGTCTTGACTTCAGTTCGCCTTCGATTGAGATCGTGGAGTCGTTCTCTGCAAGCGGACATGCAATCAACAGCGCGGATATGAACTGTGAACTGATGGAACCGCTAATTCTCGTACGCCCACCCTTAAGCGGTCCCTGCACAACAATCGGCGCAGTCCCATCTCCTTTTGTTGAGAATGCATTCGCTCCAAGATCACACAGCGCACGTAAAAGCGGTGTATTCGGACGCTTTCGGATGGATGCATCGCCTGTCAATACGCTCGTGCCTGATGCAAGCGATGTGATCGCTGTGAAGAACCTGAGTGTCGTTCCGGAGTTCAGAACATCGATCACGTTGTCAGGCACCTTCGGACGCGGCACCCCCTTTATGATCAACCGATCCTCTGATACTGTTACATCAGCGCCGATTTCTGTTGATGCGGATATCGTTGCCCTCGTGTCCTCTGATAACAGCGGATATGAGATCTCGGATTCAACTGATAACGATGCTACCACGATTGCTCGATGTGTATAACTCTTGGACGGCGGTGCAGGGATCGTGCCTGTGATCGTTGATCGATCGATCAGGATATTCATGATATTCATTCAACTGGCAAATATTTATAAGCATTCCATGCAATATAATTCATGGTGGGTATGGATATAGGTGACATGGTGAGAGGGTTAGGTACTGGCATCTGCGTCCTGGATCTGGATATGAAGATACGGTATGTCAATTTATGGTATGCACAGGTCTTTGGCGATGATATTGGTAAATATTATTACGAAATATGTGGGCATAAGCCAGCTATACATAATACGATTCTTGAATCGTTCGAACAGAATCGATCAACAACCGTTGTCCAGACCGTATGCGATAAGAATGGCAGGACATTCGATGCAACGCTTTCGATCATGCCGATTGTGGATTCTTCTGGCAAACGGTTCGCTGGTATCGAAGTCGTGAAGGATGCTGCATCGTATGCAGAGATAAATAATAGAATTAGAGATATATTATCTGAAAGGGATATCGATGCACCATTTGGCGTATTCATGAGGGACGAAGAAGGAGAGATTATAAGCGTCGATCAGTTGCACATCGAAACAAATCCAGGTCTCCCTCACGAGGTGGATCTGATCAGATCACCGCCGGTGCTCTTTGGGCGGTTTGAAGAACACAGGGCATATCCTGTGGATATATCAGGATTGCGCGAGATGACCGATGATCTGGCACAGTCAAACATCGAACTCACCAATCTCATCCAGTCAAGAGATGACGTCCTGAACACAGTGGCTCACGAACTCAGAAACCCGATCACCGCTATCCATGTCTATGCCGAACTCCTGCATGACGAACGGCTCGGTGATATCAGTGAGAAGCAAAGAAATGCGCTTCTGAAGATTCTCAAAAACAGTGACCGCATCACTCATCTGATCAATGATATGCTTGATATCAGCAAAATTCGAGCTGGTAAAATCATCTTAAATCCGAAAGAAGTCGATATAACCGAGATGATCAATGAAGCCATGGATAACATGAGATCGCTTACAGACGAAAAGAACATCCGTCTAAAGAGCGATCTACCAGATCTGCCCGCAATCGAGATCGATCGTAATCTGATCGGAAGGGTCGTAATCAACCTGCTTGATAATGCGATCAAGTTCACGCCGAAAGGCGGGCAGATTCTGGTTGCGACACGTGATACCGGAGATACCATCGAGATTGCAGTATCCGACAACGGTATAGGGATTCCTGCAGACAAACTGACAACCATATTCGAGGAGTTCGAGCAGGCAAGGTATCACAAAGGCACAGGACTCGGTCTCGCGATCGCAAAGAGGATCATCGAGATGCATCATGGTTTGATTGAAGTAGAAAGTGTTGAGGGTGCTGGATGCACATTCAACATCATATTACCAAAAGGTGATGTATTTGAGAACAAAAACAGGAATTAGAGGATTTGATGAGATAATTCAGGGCGGGGTTATCCCGAACCGGACGTATGTGATGAGCGGTCCCCCTGGCAGCGGGAAAACCACATTTGGGGTGCAGTTTTTGGCTTATGGAGCGAGCACTGGTGAACCCGGATTGTATGTATCACTGGTGCGTGGTGCGCAGACAACTATTGAAAGCATGTCCAAGTATAACCTGAATATACCAATGTTGGTTAAAAGAGAGAAATTATTTTTTATAGATGTTAAATCAGCAGCAGTTTACGGAGATGCTGACACGCGCATCGATCCATCCACCATCTACGCCGAAATAACGAACTTCGTGAATACTCATTCGATCAAGCGGCTGGTGATCGATTCGATGTCCACACTGCGTTTCAGCATCAAGAATCACACATCAGAAGACGCGGAAATCGGAAGGTTTATACAGAATCTCAAACTGCTGGACACGACCACGATTCTGCTCTCAGAGATGATCGATCCAAGCATCTATTCCACAGAGCAGTATGCCTGCGACGGACTTGTTTTTCTTCACAATTTCATGCGCGGCAGGTCGATGACCCGTGCCGTACAGATCGTCAAGATGTGCGGCACTGCACACGACTGCGAGATGCGAAAACTCGGTTTCGCAGAGAATGGGGTGTTTGTATCGGGCGAGGTTGTATGATATGTCAAAAACCAGCGAAGATATGCAGGATATGATCAAGCGGGTGTATGCACTCGGATATGATGTCGGCTACCATCACCATTCCGAGATTGGCTGGGTTTCCAATATATATAACGATTTAATCAATCAGGTCAATGATACAGCGTTCAGAGATTTGCTGCGTCAATATTATAATAAAGGGAAAGAAGATGGAAATAAGCGCAGAAAACATGATATGCAGGCACATTCCGCAGAAAAAATTAAAAAAAGTAAGGGTTCTGTCCTATATGATCATGAAATATCAGAGGTCGCGAACACATTACTGCAGCAGCCACAGATGCTTGCCATGCCAAAACACATCTTGCTGATGGCATTACTCAATCAGCCAGAGATTCTCAGGGGTTTCAGACTGTTTGATGATCCTGGTTTATGATATCGAAATCGACATAAATCAGTGTCCAAAAATCCTATCAGACATGAATTAAGAGAATATGCTTGAGTATCTTGTGGTGTATACATTATAACTCGAGCCTTTCTATTCTGCCACAGAGAACACAGAGTATTTTCGTACTTGCTCAATATGGTGTGGTAAATCAACACCGAACCCGAATACGATTGGATTGGCGTAATCAGTGAAATCAGCGTTAATCTGTGTCTAAAAATGATATCAGACACTGATTAACACAGATTACACAGATTATGGGTTGTTTGTAACGTTGGATG
>JAYEGV010000209.1:0-5645 GCA_034659235.1 Methanobacteriota archaeon | reverse complement strand
CCAAACTCTCCGAGCGCACGAGCCCATGTTATAACAACGCCGGATGCGATTCCGTTTCTGGCAAGCGGAACTGATACCTTCCTGAAGGTATAAAACTCCGATGCCCCGAGTGTTCTCGCAGCGTCCAGCACATCTCGATCGATCGATTCAAACGTAGTCTTTGCCGATCTTATCAAAAAAGGGGACGCTACAAAGAGTTGTGCGATGATTATCCCTTTTACCGTGAACAGGACATCAAACCGGCTGAAGATGCCCTCCCCCCCAAACGCGATGAGGATTGCAAGACCGCAGACGAGCGGCGGCAATACGATCGGAAGATCAACCAACGTATCGAGGACGTTCCTGCCTCTGAATCGCTTTGTCGCAAGGATGTATGCGGCTGGAATCCCGAAGAAAAGGGCAAGAAGAACAACGGCAGTTGAGGTCTTGAGGCTTAAGATGATGGCTGACACGATTTCGGGGGACATGATCGCGCCTGCGAACTCAGCAAAGGATGTCGCTGTAAAAAGGCATGAGAGCGCGATCACGATGAAGCCAAAGAAGATGCCCGCGATCAGGGCTGCTAAAGTGCGAAAGAGGGAGTTCATCTCTCCATCACCAGAAACTCAATTACATCCTTAAACTGCTTCACCTTGCCACAACCCTGTGCGATCTTCGCCATCATCGTCGCTTCGTCCGCAACCCTTATTCCTGCGATCATATCCACGCCGTAATCGAAGAGAACCTCAGACATCGGCGTGCCCGGACCGAGAACGATCGTGAACCCCTGGCTCAACTCCAGTAATCGCTCGATTGACTTGTTTACGATCGCTGAGCTCGTTATCGCAACAATATCTGCCTGTGGAATGAGATGTTCTGCTGCCGTATCCGGCAAATCCCCTTTCTGGGGCTGCCTCTCCATGACCCATAATTCATCTGCAACTTTCCGCAAGTCATCAACCATCGGAAAATGCCCGACCATCGCTATCTTCTTGAGGGTCCCGTTGACGACTGTCGTTCCTGTGACAAGCACCAGATCGCACCAGTCCAGCACCTCTTCCATATCCGTACTGCCATCCAGTACGACAACACCGAACTTCTCCTTTCCGAGATTCTCCGGGTCCAGATCCAGTATCCTGAGTTCGTGCCGTTCAGAGCAGCGCCGTGCATGAACCGGCTGGAATCCGACCAGTGCGATCCTTGCCCCCCCTGTGCCCCTCAAGAAACTCGAGCAGATCCAGACCACATTCCTCGGGACCGCTGTCCTTGCAGTGAACGCTCCCCTCGATCATCCCAAGATGCCGCATCACCGCATTCAGTGTTGCGACAAAGATCGCCCTTCTGAAGTTGTTCGTAAGTTCCAGATTCAGAACATCCTGAAGCGTTCCTTCGAAGTCGCCGTACATGTCTGTGAACGCCTGCCCGAAGCTGCCTCTGAACTCTGCCTGCATCAGCCGCTCGCGTCCTTTCAGTATTGGGAAGTCCTCACATTCAGGATTTCCTATAGCTTCTTCCGGAGTCAGTGGTTTTGCCCTGATCACAACAGTCGCCCCCGATAGACCGTTTTCTGCGACAATCCTTCCGAATTTATCCTTTATCGTTGTGTAGATATGCAAGACCTCACCACCCTCTGTTCCCCAGCATACACATACAGGTTTGGTTTCCGTGCGAATGCCACGAGACTCATACCCACCTTTTCTGCGAGCCTTATACCCTCGCTGAGAGGTGCAGCCTTGCTTGCGATGAGCGGGAAACCTGCACGCGCCGCCTTTGCGACCATAGTGGCGGAGAGCCTGCCTGTTGTTGCAAGCATGCAATCTACAGGGTTGATTCCGCAGAGCACGGCTTTCCCAACTACCTTATCAACAGAGCACGCCCTGCTAACATCCTCAGAGAATGCGATCATCTCTCCAGTGGGGCTGCATACTATTGAGGAGTGTGTGCCTCCGGTTCGTCTCCATGACGTTCCACGTTCCTTGAGTTCTTCTATCGCACCGAAGATTGCTTTCCGTTCAAAGCAGACGGTCGAACTGATGGGGCGTATATCCTTTCTATTTCCATGCATGTCCCACTGTTTGAGTCGATGTGTGTCCATCCCTATATCACATACGATCGAGTCATCCCGAACCTGTATGGAGACGATCTCATCTGGTGACCAAACGTTACCCTCGCAGAGCAAAAATCCCGTTGCAAGCTCTTTTAGTTCCTGCGGGCTTACAAAAAAAGTGGTGATGCGAACGCCGTTTACCTTGAGCTTGAAGCTTTTCTCGGTTGCGACGTTCACATCGATCTCTGCCTCGTCATCCTCTGTGATCTCGACGCACTGCATGGGTGTGTTAAGAGTGGTGGAGGGAGCTTGATCCATACTTCAAGCCATCTTCTTGATCTTCGCAAACAGCTGCCGCATCGTGTCCTCATTACTCTTCGTGAACGAAAACGGCGAGTCAGTGAACCCTTCGAAGTAGATCGGCACGTTGTCCAGCCGATAGAACGTGCCTGAACACTCCATCGCATCGATGACACCAGGCAGCACCACATCAGACGCAATCGTCGTCGGGCACGGCGCAATGTCGAGACATACGAGCGGTATCTCTGCGAGATATGATGCGCAGTCAGCAGGCGTGTGACAGACAAGATCAGCACACATCACAAACGCCGCATCCACATCGCGGTCTCGCAACACATCTACTGTCGTGTACTCGCCCGGATTGAACCTCGGGTAGCCCCGTGAAAAGTCAAGACCGAACGGGTAGCCGTACAGGTAGGATGCGATCTGGTTGAAGCCTGCAACGTTGCAGTGACCCCGGAGAGCCGCTATCGAGAACTTCGTGTGGTTGTTGAGCTCTTTTGTGAGGTTTAATGCCGCCTCAACGTTCCTGTGCTTGCCATAAGACGAGCCAACGCCGAGTCCCACGTAGATCGCACCGAAGTTGCAAGCCTTCATCATCTCAACCATCTGTTTCATGACCGAGATAGGGACGCCAGTGACCTCTGCAACCGATGGGTGCGGCTCTTTTCCGTTGAGTATGGTCGAGAGTGCGTTAAATAGCTCGTAGTCGCTGTTGGGGTTTAACTGCACAAAAAGATCCGCTGCCTTTGCAGTTGGCGTCTTCCTCGGGTCCACGCAGATGATGGTTCTGTCGAACCTGCCGCGTTTTGTCCAGTATCCTCTCGGAAAGATGCCGTATCTGGACTGATGTCTTGGCATCGACTCAAGCGCGTTGCATCCCCAGTAGATCGAGAGGTTGGCTCTGTTCTTTGTCTGTCCTGCTGTTGATCCGACGCAGCCTGCCTCCTGAATTCCCATAACAGTCGGGCCGTGACAGATCGTGGCGTTTGAGTCCACTGCGGCACCAAGGTACTCTCCGATGTGCAGTCCGATCTCCTGAGCCTCGCATGAGGTCTCGCTTCCGAGGAAGAGCAGGGGACGCTTTGCCTCTGTGAGTATCTCGGCAGCTCTTGTGATTGCATCGTTCCAGTCAGCCTTCTTGAGTTCGCCGTTCTCTTTTATCAGTGGGTCTCTCAGGCGGTGGGAGCTAACAACCTCCTGGAACTTGGCGTTACCCATCTTACATGCGTTCTTAACAGTAATCTCGCCATCTCCAAGCTCCACTTGGATATCATCGCACGAGCCTCCGCAGACCGGACATATAATATTCTTGGTAAACATATCAGTCACCTCTCTTTGCATACACTTTCAGAACCACATCCTCGGTGCTGAGCACCTCATCAGTGGTGGGTTCGACTGTGATCTTGCTTCCCTTGTACCGTGGCGAGCCTGTTGAAAACGTGTCAGGCTCAACGACCACGTTTGCCCAGATCGCTCTTGGCATGAAGACGTGTCCGGGTCTTACAGAGTCGGTGCGCTTTGTAAAGACTGAAACAGCATGTTTGCCATCCCTGCTGGTCATTTTTACCTTTGCAGGGCTTCCCATCGCATCAAAGTCCTCAGGAGCGATCCAGCAGACCGCACACTCTCTCATGTAGTCTTCGGTTATCTTGCTGCCGCCCTTGGCAAGCCTGCCCTCATCAATCGTTCCGCCAGTATTTAGTAATGCTTCCATTATGTATCACCTCGCAACCTCACAATCCCTCATTTGCACTTTTCGATGCGTATAGCGTGCCCTTAGTCCACGCGATGATTGCGTAGTCGCCTGAAAACTTCAGAAACTCGCCCGGACATCTGACGCCATCAAACGCAAGATCGCTCTCCGCACCCACCTGCTCAAACCCTGCCAGGAAGTTCGTGATTGCGCCTTCGACAACGATTGTGCCGCCGCTCATCTCGGCTCCAACGCAGCGTACAGCATTGCCCCGAATGACGATCAGACCGCCGTTCTGGCGAATGCCGCAGAAGTTCTGAACACTGCCTAAAACCTCAATCTCTCCGCCGCTCATGCCGCCGCCAACCTGACTATCCGCATCACCGTCGATAACGAGTCTACCGCCGCTCATCCCGTGCCAGCTTCCGCGGTAAGCGCAGCCTGCATGGTCTTTTGCATTTCCTGTTATGTGCAAAACTCCGCCTTTCATCTCCATTCCTGCCCACGCGTTGGCATCACCGTTGACAGTGATCTCCCCACCGCTCATCTCCGAACCGACGTGCATGCCCGCTGAGCCATTTATCGTGATCTTACCTGCGGTCATGCCAGCACCGATCCGCTTGACCCGTGGGACGTCTCCGTCAATGACAATCGAGGTATCCTCGGCAGTTTTGCCGCAATCGCCCTTGACATCGAAGAACTCGGATAAAGGAAGTTCTGTTGGACCCTGCCATACGAGCAGGTTCTCTATTTCACTTGCGCTCTTTTCTGCAAAGATGTCAGGTGTGATCACCTCTGCCTCAATCATAATGCCAATCTCGCCTTTCGGTGTAAGTGTTACTTCTGCCATGATCACTTCGCCTCCTCCGCGTTCACCTTGATCGGTGTCGGGTTCATGAGATAGCTGTCAGGCGTCGGGTAGTTGGCAAAGCCAAGCGTGTAGTACTTGAACCACTCCTTGACATCAGCAAGCATATCCTTTGTACCTGCCTCTTTTACCGCGACATCGACGTAGTACGTCCGCTTCTCTGGGATCGCCACGATCTCGCCCCTCCTTGATACAATCTCTCCGTCCTTGATTGTGTACTCTGCCTGGGCAAAGCTCTTTGCCAGATTCTCGTAGTCGCGGGTGTTTATGTTCTTCGGATCGATGTTATAGATCGTGACATCGCCGTCAGCACCAACACCGAGACTGCCTTTTCTGTGCGCTATGCCGATCGTCCGTGCGGTGTTTGCACGGGTCAGAATCGCGATATCGTAGAGCGACATCTCCCGATCCACGCCGCCAAGATCACTTCTGTCACGCGCCCATGCGTGGCACTCCTCGAAGGTTGCATTCCGTGCAGCCTGAGACATGAGCCATGCCATCACAAGCGGGTACTTTAAGAATGTGCCGCCGTTCGGGTGGTCGGTCGTCATGATGGTTTTCCACGGGTCGTTCACGAGCAGCAGCAGTTCGAGACCCATCGCCCACTGGACGCTGTGTATCGCGTTACTCTTGAGGTACGTAAACGGAAGCACACCAGAGCCGCATTCCAGCTCCACGTCGGTATTCGACCATTTGTTGCCGGTAAGAGCGTACAGATTGTGTATGGCTGGTCCATCACCGGTCATGACCGTCGC
>JAYEGV010000208.1:0-5652 GCA_034659235.1 Methanobacteriota archaeon | reverse complement strand
ATCGAGCCCTTTCTGTGCCAGAAATGCGCTCGCCCAGCGCTCAAGCCCGACTCCGGAACATCCGCTCCACAGATCACATCCGCTCTGCGATTTTACATTGAATCCAAGCGGATATTTATCTCCATTCACGCTCACATTCTGAAATTCAAGCCAGTCGTTTCGATACGGCATCAATGATTCGTAATCGATCGTTCCTACTCTCTCATCTCCGGCGGTTCCTGTCAGACCTTCCTGCGCCATGAACCATGGCGTAACCCATGCCTTCCGCCACGTCAGTTCCAGTATCTCCTCGAAGATGTATTTGTACCGCTCCTGAAGAAGCACCGACTCTTCGACGACCTGCTCTGGCGTACCCATCCACACAATCTCGATTCTGTGGAACTCATCCACCCGCTCGATGCCGTGGATGCCTCCGCTCTCGTATCGATGCGACGTGCCTGATCGATCGAATACCCGGACCGGAAATGCATCATCAGCGATGGTTCTTCCCTGCAGGAATGGCCAGAATGGCGGGCACTGGGCGTAGCACAAACCTCCGATCGGCTTATCAATCTTTTCTCCGATCAAATCGAGCGGAATCTCATGGGTGACTTTGTAGTAGTCAGAAACCTCCTCCCAGAACTCAGGATCTCTGGTTTTTGGGGGACAGACATAGTATATTTCAGGATAAACGCCCTTTGCATGTCCTGATCGCTCCCAGACATCCCATGTCACGAGTTTTGGAAAAATCATCTCCCTGTATCCAAGAAAATCAAGAACCTCCTCTTTCACGATACGTTCAAAGGCCCGGAAGATTGCAGTGGTCTCAGGACCATATATCCACTGCCCGCGTGCCGCTCCATGTTTGATCCAGTTACGTTTGACCATTTCGGGTGTCGGATCGTAATCGCATAGAATGGGTTTTTCCGCACTCTCCCAGAGCAGATTCCAGTGTTCCTCTTTTCCTCCGTACTCCTGTGCTGCAATCTTATCCTCGATCAATGTGAGGATTCGATCCGGTATCCTATTCCGGATGTGCGATTCGTCTATCTCCATCCACACGCTGATTTCCTTACCGTCGAACTCAATATTTGAGACATAAGGGATGTTTGCTGCTTTGACTGGATTTTCTGATGGGATTCTTGCAACAAAAGACTCGATTTCGATACCTCTTATTCCTATGCGGTATTTTTTTCCAAGAAGGGTTGCAAGAGGTTTTCTCAATCGAAGAATCGCATCGTGGGCACGCACATATCGGTCAGATTCGATCTCAACCGTTATCTTCCGGTCTTCGATCTGAAAGTCTAGTATTTTTGCTCCCTTCCCTGCTGGCGCGCCCTTTGCCAGCAATGTCTCGTTTGCTTCATTTATAAAACCGGATATGTCTGCATCTGCCTGATTTACAGGTGCGCTGGTATTGAAGTGACCGATCAGATGAAAGTACATGAAACTATGATGTGGGCGTATCCAATTAAATTCTTTCTCTGTCTCTCATTGTGCGTCCGCTCATTTAGGAAATACATCAACCCAGAGTTCATCAATCACAGGTATCTCCTGCTGTGACCTGCTCACCTTTGCAGACACCGGACAGACTCCAAGAACATTCGACCATGCGCTTTCTGGCATATATCCGATTCCGGGATGTTCCTCTTCAGATTCCTTTGCTGTAACGACAACATCCGCCAATCCACTCTTGATTTTTACAGGATCGCCATCCTTAACCCGGATCTTCTTCAAATCTCCGGAATCGAGCATGATTACTGCGGACAGATCCTGGTACTCCCTGCTGAACTTCCCATGCTTCAATTTCGCCTCGGTCTGGAAGATGTCAGGATATGCGACGATCATGATCTTGCACTCCGGCGCTGCAAGAAACTCCTCGAATTGCAACTTCATATCATATCGCCTCAAGCAGTTGATTCATAATACTGGCATCAGAGATACGCTCGCTTTCCCTGATTCCGGGAAGATCCACCTCGATACCATCCATACGCACCGCACTTCCGGCACAATCGACACCGCCTCCGGCACATGGAATCACAACATCGGCATACCTTGACGTCAGGGTTTCATTCGGATCGATCACGATCATTTTTCCATTGATATCGTGCACCGGAAGTGAATTCATGAGATCAAAGCCGAGACAGAGAATGCAGTCCGCTTCACGCACATCTCTGCCGCCATCCGGACGACCATGTAACTGTGCAACAATCGAACGCAGATTGTATCCCGGAGTGAGGGGAAGGATGTGGAAATTAGAGACCTCGTTCAGTTCGTCCATCAACCGTATCATATCCTGTGGTGCTGTCATATCAGTGCCTGCAAAGATTACGCCGAACTCGGCTTTCTTCAATGTGCCTGCGAGTTTCAGTATCCGTTTCTTGTCATACGTTGTCTTCGGAACTTTATTGTGAAGCGCATCGATCAGTGCGCCAATGAACTCAACATTCTGATCCGGATGGATTTTGTGCGCCTCCCTGCAGATACTCGCAGTATGTGATTCACGGAGATCGATTGTGATTGCAACCCGATCTTCCTCCCAGCCGCGCTGCCGTTTCTCACCGCGCGGGTAGTACGCATACTTGGATAACAATCGCGGATGCGTATTCATAGGATCGCATCCCCAGAATACGATCACATCCGCATAATCCCGCACCTCTGAGAGTGTGCAGGTTTTGACTCTGTTATTGAGAATAACCTCAAAGATACCTGTATGAAACGTTTTAATGCTTGCATCAATTTTTCCTGCCAGTTTAATTCCTGCTTGCTGCGTTTCGGTGATGGAATTTCCGAATCCAACAAACACCGGTTTCTCTGCATGAGAAAGGATATCAAGAGCGCTTTTGATCGCAGCATCCATGTCCACAACCTTCCGATCCACCATCGGATCGATCTGCTGCCTGCTCATGATGTGTGCAGTCCCGATTCTGCACGCATCTCTAACCTCATCATCATATACCTCGACATCCTCGCATAAAAGCGCACAGCCTGTACATGCCATCACTTCACCTCAATCCGCTGCACAAACATCACCGGATAATCCAACCTCTCCTCATATCTCATGCCAACCTGTACAAGCGCAGCACCAAACCCGATGACTGCTGTCACATCAAGCATCCTGCCCTCCAGTTCACAGTATCCGAAATCATTCAGGTGTTTCCTGATCATTTCACGATCGATGGACACTGAAATTTCCTGTACATACGGCTGCAATGAGATACTGTTCCTGATTGCACTCTCCAGACCATCGGCAGTATCCGGATTGACAGGAGAACCAACGAACTGGTGATACAGGGCACCAAGTTTGATCCCAGCCTCGAATAGGGCACGATCCCGGTCTGTTATCTCGATCATATATGGTGAGTGATATCTGCGATGTTATTTAAGATTGCGCCATCAATATGGGTAGCTACAAGGACGATTCACGATGCAGCTTCTTGTCGCACGCTGGCGGTACCATCTGGTGTTGACGCCGTTTTTTGATTTGCATGATTGATCCGATACCAACGTTGAGTCGACAGTCCGTGCAATAACTTTACGATCTTCTGCTCACCATAGTATATCATGGACACCGAAGAGCAGATCAGGGTGCTGAGCGGACTTGAGGCGGTGCGCTCCCTGCCTGGCATGTACATCGGAAGCACCGGATCAATTGGGCTGCACCATCTCGTGAACGAGGTCGTCGACAACAGCATCGATGAGGCAATGGCAGGGCACTGTTCTGCGATTGAGGTCACGTTGAATCGAGACGGCTCTGCCACGATATCGGATGATGGTAGAGGTATTCCCGTGTACATAATCGAGGATTATGGAAAATCCGCGGTTGAGATCGTGATGACAACGCTTCACGCCGGCGGAAAGTTCGATAAAAGCGTATACAAGGTCTCTGGCGGACTCCATGGCGTTGGCATATCGGTTGTGAACGCGCTGGCAGAGTGGTTGCGTGTTGAGATACATCGTGGAGGAAAAATATATGTTCAGGAATATGAGAGAGGAAACCCGAAATATGACCTGATGGTCACCGGCGAGACCGGTCGAACAGGAACGGTCATAACATTCAAACCTGATCCGCAGATCTTTCAGGAGACCGAATTTTCTTATGATATCCTCTCGAAACGGCTCCGCGAACTGGCATATCTCAATCGCGGCGTACATATCACTATAAAGGATGATCGGTGCATGCCGCAATTGACAGATACGTATCAGTTCGATGGCGGAATCGTATCCTTTGTCGAATATCTGAACGAAAATAAAAACGCTTTTCATGATCCCGGATATTTCAAGAAGACGAAGAACAGCACTGATATCGAGATCACATTCCAGTATAACGACGGATATTCCGATAACATCCTCTCATTTGTGAATAGCATCAACACAAAGGAAGGCGGGACTCATCTGAGCGGATTCAAGACCGCACTCACGAGATCGATCAACAGGTATGCAAAGGAGAACAATCTTGTGAAGGAAGGGGAGATCAGCGGAAGGGATACGCTCGAGGGCTTAACCGCAGTTATCAGCGTAAAACTCGCAAACCCACAGTTCGAAGGTCAGACCAAGATGAAACTCGGAAACATCGAGGTGAAAGGGCTTGTTCAGTCGCTGGTCGGTGAGGGACTCGATGAATTCCTTGAAGAGAATCCAAAAACATCGAAAAAGATCATAGGTAAGATAATTGAGGCAGCAAAGGCATGGCAGGCTGCAAAAAAGGCAAGAGAATTAACAAGACGCAAAACCGCTCTCGAATCTGCGAGTCTGCCAGGCAAACTTGCTGACTGCTCTGAAAGGGACCCATCAAAGAGCGAGATATATCTGGTCGAGGGTGATTCTGCCGGAGGTTCTGCCAAGCAAGGACGGGATCGTAGATTTCAGGCGATTCTCCCGCTTAGAGGAAAGATTTTGAATGTTGAGAAGGCCAGACTCCACAAGATCCTGCGCAATAATGAGATCAGAGCGATGATCACCGCTTTCGGAACCGGCATCGGGGAGGACTTTGATATCGAGAGGGCGCGGTATCACACGATATTGATCATGACAGATGCCGATATCGATGGTTCGCACATCCGTACCCTGCTCCTGACGTTCCTGTATCGATACATGCCTGAACTGGTCGAGGCAGGGTATGTGCACATTGCACAACCACCCCTGTACAAGGTCAAGAAGGGAAAGATCGAGAGGTACGCATTCACGGATGAGGAACTGGGCTCGATAATGGAGGAGATCGGCGAGACTGGTGTCTCCGTACAGCGATACAAGGGTCTCGGTGAGATGAACCCATCCCAGTTATGGGAGACGACAATGGATCCTGAAACACGAACAACACTTCAGGTGACAATCGAGGATGCGATGGAGGCTGACAGACTCTTCACGATACTGATGGGTGATGCTGTCGAACCGAGACGTGCATTCATCGAGAAACATGCGCGGGAAGCAAAGAACCTGGATGTTTGATGAAAATCAGATATACCCGTACTCCAGATACGTAACATCCAGTTCCTGCTTCAACGCTCCGAGAAACAATCCATAAGTCTCATGCGAAAAGTCGATCCATCCATATTCCTGAGATATCATCGATTCAAATTCCTTTTCCGACTCTGTTTTTCCTTTAACACCGAGATGTTTTATGTAATCCCAGTGTTTCTCAAGATATTCAAAGAGTGAGGTTTCAGCAAAGGT
>JAYEGV010000207.1:0-5674 GCA_034659235.1 Methanobacteriota archaeon | reverse complement strand
TTCACCTCGCAGACACGAGCGCGCTGATCACGTCCCGATCCCGTTTCAGCATCTTCAGCTGGTCAGCAGGTCCGATCACGGTCAGACGGGATCGATTGACCGGTTTCTTGAGCAGTTTATCAAACCATGATTGATGCAAATCTCCGGGATAACTCTCGATTTCGATGCCAGCAAACTCGCCCGGGGTTATCTTCGTCATCGTCGCTTCGATCAACTTGGTCTCCTCCTGAGGGGTCAATCCCCTCTCAAGAACGATGATCTTTCCGTTTTCCACGCTATCAAGAATCATACGTATCTTTTCCACCGATGTGAGCCGGTCGAGCTTGTCCTTTGAGATCAGATCCATCTGTATGCCGTTCATCAAAATCACCCGAAATGTTCTGCGATCTTCTCATACAGGATGTCGATGTTGTCGCCGTGCAGCGCAGAGATCGGCACCATCGGATGCTGTGGGAATGCGCTCTTGATGCGGGATGGGGCTGAATTATCGAGATCGATCTTGTTTGCCGCAATCAGCAGTGGAAGTTTGCGCGCCTCCATATTGCCGATCACGGTGACGTTTACCTGTGTGAACGGGTCTTCGGTCGCATCCATCACCAGAATCACGCCTTCGAGATCATCAAGCCATCTTACAGCCTCTATCACTCCCTCGGTAGCTTCTTTTGCCCTTCGTCTCGATTCGTCCTCGGAGAGGCCTTTTGCCATAAAATCCTGAAAATCGATCTTTGTTGCAAGCCCTGGAGTATCCACGACATCCAGCGTGATTGCGGAATTGTTGGATGTGATTGTTACTCCTTCCCTGCGATGCGCTCTTCTCGTTTCGTGCGGGATATCAGAAACCGAGCCGACTACATCCCCTGTAAAGTCCCGTACGATTCTGTTTGCGAGCGTAGTTTTTCCAGCATTCGGTGGACCATAGATACCGATCCGGCGTGCTCTTCCACGCTTGAATATCTTCTTAAATGCCCCGGAGATGTTCTGTTTGATCTTTTTTATAATGCCCATTGCAACCACCGTGATTATGTATATTGTAATAGTTAACTATTAGTTCGTATAAAGGTTTGTCGTCATGAACGTTATTTGTTCAACTAACCACGAGATTACACAGATTTTCACAAGATTTCTGTGTTAATCTTGTGTAATCTCGTGGTTTTCCACTTCCACTATGCATATATCTCTATTTCTCTCCTTTCTGTATCAAAATTGCGTCTTTTAAGTTCAATTCACCAATTGCAACCCTTTCTGCAAGAGCACGTGAAATTGTAAGTTCGCCTCCGGTTTGCTCCCTGCTCTGGTCCTGAATCAATCGAATCTCACCGATCGATGGGGTTATGAACTGTTCTCTAATTGGCACACCTTTGAGATGTGCGATTCTGATTGCAGCATGCATGTCAGCATCCCTGCTCTTTGCTGGCGTAGTTCCGGTCTCATCCACCAGTTCTATACGCATTCCGAGTTTGAGCAGCGAATTTGCTATCTGAGTTCTGATCAGCCGTGCGCCATGTCCGATGCGGATGATTATATTCATTGCATGCATGGATTTTGTGACTCGCTGTACCGTCTGATAGACATCCGATACCGGAACACAATAGGCAGACAGCACAACATCTCCGGCGAGAACAGCAACGCCTGTATGCTCACCCGGATCGATTCCTATGATGATACTGACATCTTTTATGTCCCGCAGTTTCAGTATTGCGCGATCCACGATCATATCAGCACACTCCGCATGATCTGCTGTAATGATATGATCGCGATCAAAATCGATCGCATCCACCTCTGGCTGCGTGGTGATCACCACCCCTATGTATGCAGGTATCTCTTCGCCGACTCTGAATGTTGCTATCTTGAGATTTCTCGACCGCATCTCCGAAATGATTGATTGATGCAGCGAAAAATCACCTGTGACCAGTGCAATCTGCTTGATCCGGAAACCTCCGTATATCTGTCATCTGATTGTTCTTGGCGTGATGTCATCAATTATCTTTTAAGATTCTATTTAAATTCTCTGCAAAGTTCAGGATTCATTCAATCTCAAACTCGCAGTATTTATCTCCTGTGCACATCCTCGACCTCCGAATGATTCCGGACTCCGGATCAACCGCATGTACAATGCCTTCGAGATGGCACTCACAGATGGTATCAGGTGAGCATAAACCTGCAAGTATATCAGAGTATGGGCAATCCTTGATCCTCAGCACAGATTTTCCATCTATATCAAATAATTCAGCATGTATGCCAGAGAGCAGGCACATCAGTTCGATTGTGGCAAGACATACCACATCGCCCTTTTCATCGCTGCGCAGGTTCTCTCCATCCAGCAAGCCAGCCTCGTAGCAGGCACTGCGGATGATCGCATCTCCGTTATCTGATCTACTGATTCTTTCGAGCACGTGCCAGAGGATCTTGTCCTGGATACTGCTTTTTCGCCATCTTTTTCCGGATGTTATTCCGATCAGTTTCCAGTTTCTGGCGAACGCCGAGTACCGATCGGGTTTATGATAATCGCTGCCCATGATTTCTATGATCTGATAGCCGAATACAGCATGATCAGAATGCCTGGTATCTCGATCAGTAACGCAAGTATGCGTGACGTTGGCTCCTCAATGTAATCAGATAGCACCAGTCCGGTAAGTATATCGAAATTGCTTCCGAATATGAGTATGAACATTCCAATGGAAAGCATTAGAAGGTTTTTCTGGTGCGTATGGGTATAAGCCTCGTATATGAATAGTATAAATGCACCGCCAAGCAGATATACGATAGCGGTCAGTATCGCCTCAATGGTCGTGATCATATTGCCTCCTTATCGTAGAAGATGTTTCTTTATGCCGTTTCGTGGTCAGAATGGTACTCGAATCCAGAACTCCATCGAAGTTGTTGATCGCATGAAGCACATGCTCCTTGAGCGAACCGATATCCGCGGTGCGCACCTTGATGAATATATCATAAGGCTCAAGCAGTTCATATATCTCAAGAACATCCTCGATCTTCTGCAGTTGATTGATGATGGCAATCCTCTTCGCAGATTCGATATTGATTCCTATGTATGCTGTAACATCCTGCCCGACAATGGCAGGGTCGAGGATGACTGTGAACCGCTCGATAATCCCCGATTCCTTCAATCGATTGATTCGATTATGCACCGTCGAAGGCGCAACCCCCAGTTTCTTTGCGATCTCTGTACTGCTTGCCCTGCTGTTGCTGCAGAGATGCCAGAGAATCGAGCGATCGAGATCGTCCATCAGTGTATGATAGTTTATCATGCGTGATAAGAATTTCGCATAGCTATAACACTGCAAAGCAGGTCATGCGCGTTTTTCGGAAAGACCACAAAATAGTGCTGGCACCAATGCGTGACAGTCCCCACCGAACGCAACTTTTAAGTCAGATCAATCATATAAAACAATCTGAATTATGTTAGAGGGGTTGACAGACAAGCTGAGGGGGTTTGTATCTGGTAGATCGCTGACAAAAAAAATCGGAGACATCAAGCAGGGACAGGGAGCACCAAGTCCTTTCGATGTATCGCCTCCTGATTTCGCCAGTGCGCCTGATATGAGTCCTTTTAATACATCACCACAGCCGGACATGCCTGACATGGCAGGATTTGGTGACACCGGCACGCCAGATCTCGGTGGCATGAGTCCGTTCGGTGCACCACCGGAGGCGCCGTTCGGCGATGATTCCGGCATGCCAGCATTCGGTTCTCCGCAGACTGCAAGTGCACCTGTGGAGAGCGAACTTGCCAGGAAGAATGCTGAGACGATCGATGAACTGAGCAGTAAATTTGCCAAACTCGATGCCACGGTATCAACGGTACAGCGGACAACCGATGAGATGCGAGAGACCGTCAACAAACTCGATGAGTCAGTGCTCGAACTGCTCTCGCTGTATGAGGTCGTGTCCAATCAGGTGAACCCATTTGTCGGTGAGGGTGAGGGTGACTCCGAAACCATCGAGCGATTCGATAAGGTAGAAAAACGCGTCAATGCTCTCGGTGAGAGTATCGTTATGGTGCAGAACGATCTCGAAGCACTATCACAGCAGACGGCAACAGGTCTGTCCGATGAGGCAAAAGTACGGCTTGAGAACATCGATGCCAGATTTGAGACGCTTGCGGAATCGATTGAACTGATGCGGAGCGACATTGGTAAAAACCATCCTCTGGAACTGGAGAAGACCATCACAGAAAAGATCGAAGAACTGATACAGGACATGCCAGTAAAACCAGTTCCGATGAAGGGATCGCCTGCGAACGATTTGATTCCAATCGATGTCGCTGAAGGCATTTCTAATGAGATCACAGAGGGGCTTGCACGCCTGGATCATCTGGATAACAACCCAATGACTGCGGTGGTACTCCTGAACTGGATCGAGTTTCTGATGGAGCGCGTTGGAAGAAACAATCTCATGGATGCACTCGATTATTACGTTGATATAGGGTGGATAGGGGATCGGATCAGGGATGAAATGCTTGCTTATGCTCGTGGGATCGATTATTATGTAGAAAAGCCAACCTGGCGGCTTCTTCCAGAGGATCACACGAAATCACTGATCTTCATCGAACGGTTGCGAGGGCACAGAATCGACAGGAACATGCTCAGCACCATCGAACGCGAGATGTCAAAGGTGAAGCACGGGCTCGAGGAGCTGTATAGTATCTGAAAAATTGTGGTGAGAGTTGATATTTTTAAGTCCTGCCAGACATGAATCTGATCGATGGAAGTTCGCGGTACATTCGAGAATATCGAGAGGATCATACAGGAGAGCATACGTCCTGTTCTGAGAGCCGATGGCGGTGATATCACTCTGGTAGATGTTAAGGATGGAGTTGGAATGAGCAAATCGGAAATCACAGGTCAGTTGAAAAAGGGAGCAAATACTTATGATGAATAGACAAATAAATATCACAGCAATGTCAACAGAAATGAAGACGGTTAAAACCGAGATAGAACTTCCTATTGACATACTGTATTCGCAAGGTGTTTATAAAAACCGTGCAGAATATTTTGTAAAGAAAAATTTCCTGCTGGAATTATACAGAGAAGGTAAGATATCCCTGGGGAGGATGGCAGCGTTACTCGGGATGAATCGTGTGGAGATGCTGGGGGTCATGAAGGATTCAAACATACCTCTGAACTATGATGTCAGCGAACTGGAAGAGGATATGGAGACAGCGAAAAGGCTCGGTATGTTAAAATGAAGGTGATCAGCGATTCTTCGCCTTTGATTTTCTTATCTGCCATCGGATTGCTGGATATTTTAAGAATTGAGTTTGGCGAGGTGCTGATACCGGAAGTCGTATATCAGGAAGTCACAGCAAACGATTTGAAGGGATCTGATGTGGTAGAAGATGCGGACTGGATCAAGGTGGTGCCAATTGAGAATATGGAGTCTCTGTTTCTCTTGCCATCACTAGATGCAGGTGAAAGGGAAGCAATAATCCTCGCCAGTGAACAGAATGCCGATTTACTTCTAGTAGACGACCTTGCAGGAAGAAGAGCTGCAACAATGTACGAGGTCAATGTCATGGGAACACTGGGGTTTCTGAAGGTGATGCACCGAAAAGGGAGAGTCAAGAACCTGAAAGGTGTGCTGGATGATCTCCGAGAACATGGATTCTGGATGGATGTGAATCTGTACAGGAGAATGCTGGAGGATTAGGTCTTGG
>JAYEGV010000206.1:2624-5707 GCA_034659235.1 Methanobacteriota archaeon | reverse complement strand
TCCATGTCCAGTATGCATACAATCGTGCGAACTCGACTGTTGCCTGTTCAGGCAGTTCGATGTCAAAATCAACGGTGTATGTGGCGTTCGGATGCAACCTGCCAGAGTACTTGCTGTCTCCAATGGTGTACATAAGATCCCCTGTAAGGGTTCCATGCCTGTATGTGGCAAGCGGATTGTCTGCTGTGTAAGAGTCTCCATCATGCCCGTTCTGGTATTCCACGATCAGTACCGCACCAACAGGTTGCAGATATCCGTCTATTCTCCGATCGAAGGTTATATTGTTGGATGATTGTATATAATCTGTAACATCCCAACAATCAAGATCAAAGCATAGATCCCTCCACTTATGCACTCCGTTCTCCATGCGTCCACCATCTGCAGCATCCTCTGCAATCAGATGATTGTTGAATGTTAGCGTGTCGTTCACACCTTCGTTTCCGGATAGGTACATCGTCCAGAGTGTAGCGGATTTAACCTCGTCTGTGATCGTCCCGTCAAAACGGATGGCCTCATCATCATGTCCGGTCCGATAATTCAGATTGATATTCCCCTCGCAGATCCAGAATTCCTTATTAGTTTCAGATGGATCGTTGTATACTGCAACGAGTGATGTGCCTTTAACCCTGCCATCGATCTCGCCGCCTGTGGTGATGGTCACAGCATTGCTATTGGTGATATTTTTTGCTACATCATAATATATCCAGTATTCACCATTTCCTGAGCAGTAGACATTCGGATTGGTATCGTTGATTCCTGCAAGAGATATTGTTCCGAGATCGTGCTCATTGAATACCACTGTAACCCAGCCAGTCGCTTCCTTTGTTCCGCCTTTTACTCCCACATACAGACGCGCAAACGTCACACCATCGGAAACGTTCTCAAACACCTCGCTGTATGGTGAGATGCCTACACCATGTCCGCCATTGACATAGACGCCTCCGACAACGATATTGTGTTTGATTGCGTTCAGGTTGAACCCGTCAGAGGAATACTGTGCAGATGCAATTGGTATGAAGAATAATACGAGTATCAATATTATTATGTGTTTCATGTCATCATTCACCGATGTGTATTATTACTGATGCAAAAGACACGTGAACACTAATGTATATAAACATTTCTTCACATCATCGCACTCCTCATCTTCCGAGCGGCATCGTATCCGATCGAACCTCCGATGATGCCACCGAGGGCAGCAACCCCGACCTGAAGCCATGAGTACCATTCCGCATAGCAGATCTTCCACGCAGCAGGCGCGAAGAGGAAGTAGAATATCCAGTACGAAATAAAACCCCGTGACATGCCATAGATCATGCACGCAATCCGTGTATCTGCATAATTCATCCTGAAGAGCGCAACCTCAGCATCCACAACCGCACCCTCGATCAGATACCATCCGATCCAGACCGTGATATTCGAACCCCAGATCACCATACAGACGATCTGGTCAACAAGAAACAAGAGCGTGACTGTGCCAGGTTTTCTTACGAGATGCAAAGCAACGACCATCAGCGCTGATACAGGTATGGTGAATAATAATCCTCCAAGGGGCCCTAACAGGTCATTAAACGTCTGCCAGAACCACCTGAACACAACACCAGCAAGCGCTGCAAGCAGTGCTATTGTGACGAGATCGATTGTTGTGTACATCTCAAGAATTCCGAATCGTCTGACTGCTAAAATCACTATGATGAGCAGCAATAAACTGATTATGATGGTGTAGTATGTGATCCATGACGGCGGCGGGATGATTGTTATGCTGTGTGTGTATTCGGTCTTGCTGCCGTCTGATGCCGCAGTTATGTGAAACGATGCTTCTGTCTTCATTGGAATCGAGTCAGGAGGCTTTACTCGAATCCGCACACTAACAGAGTCTCCGCTTTGTATCTCCCCAAGATTGGCTGTTATGGTGTTACCATACTGCGTGATTCGGTCACTCATTTCCTGCATTGGTACCGATACTGACAGTATATCAGGAACCGTGATGTTTGCGATCACGCTTGTAGTTTGTGCGCCATGATTTTCAAAAACGATGCGTGCACCTTCGATAGAGCCGCCTGCCACCAATTTATCGGATGCAAACACCCCTTCCTTTCGATCAGGTATGATAACCTTGATATTGATATCTGTGTCATCGCTATTGTTGGACGCATACGCCATAGAAGACAATAATAATGCCAGTATCATGGCAAAAATCATTGATTTGTAATTCATATCTACTGCTGCCCTCGTTTCTTCAGATACATCAGGGAAAATGCAATGATCGAAATTATAAGAACGGCGATTACCGGAACCGGAATGCCAGATCGAACAGAAGATTGTTTCGGATAGGTCCTCAATTTCGTATCACCAGTGACACTGCTGCCGTGTTCAACCACCAGAATTGCATTGAATGGATGAAGGTACTGCTCATCACCTCTTTTGAAGATAACAGTATTGTTACTCTCGATGAGACCATCGGTCACATCAAAATGATCAAAATCAAGGTATCCTCCGGTTTTTTCTCTCCCTACATCTGTCCCAAGAAGTCTTGAGTTGAACCATAATTCATCAGCCTCCCCTGGCGTACCTGCGATCATCACAGTCCACAGATCTGCTTTTTCAACCGTATTTAGATCTACATCTCCCGGAAATGGAGCTTCTCCCTGAGTTCTAACCGTGCCACCGGCAATCGCCTTGCTGAGCGCCTCGTTTCCCTCATCGATCCAGAACCGGGTATACGGCATGCTGCTATTCTCATAGACTGCAACAAGAAATATTGCATAAGGGGCACCGTTGTTGTTCTCATAACTGGCTGAGATTAGATTGAGCCCTTCGTTGAATGCAACGTCTGTGACATCATATACGTAGCAGGAAACTCCCCATGCAGCAAGATAATCCGGTTCTTCCCGTGTTTCAAGTTGTTCATCATTAATTGAGACGGTCAGCGTATCTCCTTTATCATAATTCCACATCGGCACATACAGGCGGGCATAAATTATATTATCAGGAAGATCAAAATACTCGGTGTATGGATCCACGTAGGTTAGCCCGTGCCCTCCGCCAACATAGACACCGCCATGCAGGCTGCCTGATGCTAT
>JAYEGV010000206.1:0-2524 GCA_034659235.1 Methanobacteriota archaeon | reverse complement strand
AAAATAATCATGTTCCCAGCCCCGGCACTGTTCCACCAAAACCGATGGAACTCAGGTATATTCCGGATCCAACAAGCACAGCAACGTAGATCAACATAATGTAATCACTCATACATAATTGCAGTTCATCCACAAAAGTGCGGTTCTTTGTCGCACGGAATGCACGTGCATCGGCAGCTATTGCGATCTGTCTCCCTTTGCGCAGAAGCCCAACCACCATCGGGAAGAAGATGTATCGCAGCGCCCTGATCTTTGTCCTGATGCCGCCCTTTAGCTCAAGTCCACGTGCCCGCATCGCGCTTATGATGATCATACTCTCCTCGATCATCGATGGCGCAAAACCGACCGCGGATGATACCATAAATGCGATTTCGTTCGGAACTCCAAGCCAGATATCGGTGCGCGGAATTTTTACAAATCGCACCAGTCCGACAAGGAGTTCACTCGGGTGCGTGCTTGCAACGAACGCGGAAGCCGCACTCACAGTGGTCATGAACCTGAGCGACTGAATCAACCCATATACCGCACCTTCTGCGTAGAAATACACTCCTCCTGTGAGATAGCCGATCACAGGAAACGCAGCAGGGATGATGGTAAACGTGGAACTTTCCGGATCGCCCCAATAATAAAAGAGCGACTGCGTGAACATGAATCCAAAGACCATCGTGCCAAACACGAACAGTATTGCGCGGACCTTTGCTGCGGATGGCTTGATGATCATCCAGAACGGCAGTACAGACAGGAATGCAATAATCAGAAGGAGCGGTGTACCGAGCAGCATGCTCAGAACCGACATTCCGAGTACCCAGATCAGTTTCACTCGCGGATCGAGCCGGTGCATGACCGTGTCTTTCTGCTCATATCGAAACAATCCTCGCATCGGATAGTTGAGTTTTATGATACTATTTAAGACTTATGGAATATATCTCCCACTACAAGCGAATCACAATAACATGATCGATATCAGAAACCTCAACTACACCTATCCGAATATGTCTGAGCCTGCACTCCGCGACATCAACCTGCACATCGATGACCGCGAGTTTGTGCTGATTCTCGGTCCAAGCGGCTGCGGAAAATCCACACTCATCCAGTGTCTGAACGGTCTGGTGCCGAAAGTCACAGGTGGAACCCTGAAAGGAGATATAATGGTGAATGGAAGGGATGTTCGGAGTTATAAAGTACATCAAATGGCAATGGATGTAGGAATCATATTTCAAAATCCGGATACACAGTTATTTGCACTTACCGCTGAAAAGGATATTGTTTTTGGTCCGGAGAATCTTGGAATGCCAAAAAAAGAAATTTTGGAGCGAATGGAGCGGGCTATACACACCGTCGGCATGGATCGTATGCGAAACCATTTCATCTTCACGCTATCCGGTGGTGAGAAGCAGCGGGTTGCAATCGCGGGTACGCTTGCAATGGAACCGGGAATCATGGTTCTGGACGAACCAACATCCGATCTCGATCCGGTCGGAACCAACGAGGTCCTCTCCCTCGTCAGGCGGTTGAATCAGGAGAAGGATATGACCATCATCCTGATCGAACATAAGATTGATGAAGTGATACATCTTGCTGATCGCGTTGTTGTTATGGATCAAGGAAAAATTATAATGGACGGTGTGCCAGACGAGATCTTTAATCATGCACACGATCGGTTGAAAAAAATCGGGATATGTCTGCCTCAATTATCAGAGATAGATTATGCGATAAAAAACGGTTTCGGAAGTTCTGATCCTGAAGGTAATTTACCTGCATATTCATCTTATGGATCAATACTTGCCAGATTGCGTCATCTACTCCGGAATGGACATGCCAGTTTCACGCGCTTTGAAACCGCCTGCACACCAACAGCCACTCGGAAACCCAAGATCGTGATCAAGAACCTGTGGCATGTCTTTGATGATGGCAGAATCGGGCTTGAGGACATCAACCTTGTGATTCCGGAGCGTGATTTTGTGGCACTTATCGGACACAATGGTGCAGGAAAAACCACCCTTGTAAGCCATTTAATCGGACTTCTGCGACCGAAGAAAGGAAATATTTTCATCGATGGCAGCGATGTATCCAAAATGACCGTAGCAGCGCTTGCCCAGAAGGTCGGGTATCTTTTCCAGAACCCTGACAATCAGATTTTTACGGATAGTGTCACACAGGAACTGAGATTTGGTCTGAAAAACATCGGGCTCGACGATCGTATCATCAAACAGCGAGTGGATGCAGCCCTTGCGATGATGGAACTCACCAGGTTTCAAAATCGACATCCGCACTCTCTCAGCCGGGGTCAGCGCCAGCGCCTTGCTGTGGCATCCATCCTTGCGATGGAACCGGATATCATCGTGCTCGACGAGCCCACCACCGGGCAGGACTGGGGGCATGTGAACCGGTTTCTGCATCAGATCCGGCACCTGAACGAACTTGGAAAGACGATCGTTCTCATCACCCACGATATGAACATCGTAGCAAACTATGCCAGAAGAACGGTTGTGATGGAGAAGGGAAGGATCGTACTGGATGGAGA
>JAYEGV010000205.1:0-5710 GCA_034659235.1 Methanobacteriota archaeon | reverse complement strand
CAATCATCTGTGTAAATCCGTGTTAATCCGTGTCTGAAAAAACTTGTAACAACTCACCTTTAAGAAGTTGATCTGTTTTTAGCCTTTCCATTGGGTGACACTTCAAGTTTTTTTCTTCAGCATTCCAGTACTTTGATTTTGCCCATGAGAAAATGCAGGAAATTTTCTAAAACGTGAGTTGTTACACTTAAGGATATAGTGGTTTCACTGGAAAAATCGACAGTGTCTCCCGCTCATACTACACCCTGCCCTTCGCATGCTCGATCACATGCCCGATCTCTGATGTGATCAACTCAATTCCAAGTTTCACAGCATTCGGCGATCCTGGCATGCAGAAGACTGTGCATCCGGACGCAACTCCGGCTATGGCTCTCGTCAGCATTGCAGCAGATCCGATTTCTTTCATGCTGTTTGCACGAAAAATCTCTCCGAATCCAGGCATCTCCTTCTCAAGCAGGGGTCGAATCGCCTCGATCGTAACATCGCCTGGCGCAAGTCCTGTCCCTCCTGTCGTGATGAGAGCATCCGCATCCATGATCGATTTTTTGAACCAGTCCTGAATCATGTCAATGTCATCAGGAAGCAGCGTATATCGCACGGTATGCCCATTTGCGCAAAGAGCATCGATAATGATCGATCCGGAGACGTCATCTGCCTTCTCAGGAGAGTTTGCATTCTCATGTCTGCGGTATCGCGAGGAACTGATCGTTGCAACCTCGAATGTATAACCATGCTGTGCATGTCTTCTGTGCTCATCAAACGTGTTCATGAGATGCACATCATCACCAACCGATATATTCTTTGGTAGAGATGTGGAGGTAAATACCATGTCTAATATGATCCTCAAGAATGCAAAGGTACTGTGGGATAACAAACTTCGGATTGTTGATATCGCAATAGCAGATGGAAAGATCAAGAAGATCGGGAAGGATATATCCGGTGATGCAGAGACAATCGATGCCCGCGGAGCATTAACGCTTCCAGGAGCGATCGATGTTCATGTTCATTTTAGGGATCCGGGGCTCACACACAAGGAAGACTGGTACACTGGCTCATGTGCTGCCGCTGCCGGAGGAGTGACCACAGTAATCGACCACCCGAATACGGTACCACCGACACTGGATAAGAAATCGTTCAAGCTCAAATTGAAGTCTGCTGAACGGAAGTCGATAGTCGACTTCGGGATCAATGGCGGCGTTACACCTTCCTCGAACATACCGGAACTGTGGAATCTCGGCGTGACCGCATTCGGAGAGATTTTTATGGCGGATGGTGAACTTGCAATCAATGAAAAGGAACTTGAAGATTCATTGAAGTCAATTGCGGAATTAAAAGCAATCGCATCTATTCATGCAGAGAATGGAGAACTGTGCAGGCATTTTACTGAAGAGTTACGCAGGATACGGCGTCCGGAGGTATATTCACGAGCACGTCCGAACATCTGCGAGGCAGTCGCAATCGAGCAGGTGCTTGGGATACAGGAGGAGATCGATGTACGGATACACATCTGTCATCTGAGCACGAGAGAAGGGATCGGTGTGATCAGGCATAAGAAATACGGGAAAGAAGAGGTTCCATTTACATGCGAGGTATCACCGCATCATCTCTTCCTGGAATATAAGGATTGGGAGCGTCTTGGCACGTTTGGAAAGATGAACCCTCCACTCAGAAAACGGTGCATGCAGCATCTGTGGAATGGTTTGAATGATGGCACCATCGATATCATCGCATCCGATCATGCGCCGCACACCGAAGATGAAAAACGGACCGATATCTGGAATGCGCCTGCAGGTGTTCCCGGTGTCGAGACGATGCTGCCATTGATGCTGCATGCTGTGAAGCAGAATCTGATTCCCTTGTGGAGGGCGATCGAAGCGATGAGTACAAAGCCTGCTTCAATCTTCGGACTCGATAACAAGGGAATGATCAGAGAAGGATACGATGCAGACCTTGTTCTGGTTGATACAAGGCATATCCGGAAGATAAGAAGCGAGCAACTTCACAGCAAATGTGAATGGACGCCGTTCGAGGGAATGGATGGTATATTTCCGGAGATGGTGATATCTCGCGGTGAAATCATATACGATGGTGAGATCGCAGGTAAGAAGGGGAGAGGGAAATTCATGCATGGAAAAGGATGTGCTGATGCAACTGCAGATCTGGCAGTACCGATGAGATAAACGAGATACACCATTTTGCGAAAGCGCCTGAAAAGAAGATAGGTGGATGAATAAAATCATACCTATCTTATTTCGCTTCCTCTGGATATATCAATCCCTGATCTACTTCAGCACACCATCTTTGAACTCCTCAAACCCGATCCTGTCGATGAAGTCGCCGATCCGCTCCTTTGGCTTTGCGTTCGCTTTGTAGTAGTCAATTACGCTCTGCGCCACCTTCATCGCATCGTCAATCGACTCGACATAAGTCAACTCCTTTGCGATCCTCGGCTTTTTACCGGCTTCTCCTCCGACGACTACCTTGAAGCCGTTTTTGAAGCCGAAGAAGCCGAGGTCTTTTATCCACGACTCAGCGCAGCAGTTCGGACATCCTGATACGCCGATCTTGAACTTCGCAGGGAGACTCATGCCATGATACGCATCGTGCAGAGCCATTCCAAGACTTAGACTGTCTGAGACGCCCCGCTTACAGAACGTCGTTCCCGGACAGATCTTGACGCTCCGCACACAGAGCCCGATTGCTGCACCAGGACTCATTCCGAGATCATTCCATGCGCTATCGATGTCATCTTCCTTCAAGCCCACAATCACCATCCGCTGTGCGCTTGTTATCTTTATCGCGGCTGCGCTGTACTTCTCCGCGACATCTGCGATCTTCCGCAGGGCATCAGGCGATACCACGCCCGCAGGAGTGTCCGGCGCTATCGCATAAGTCTCTCTATCTCGTTGCAAGACTGCTCCCTTCTCTGGCAGGTCTGTCTTCTTTTCGTTACTCATTTCTATCGCCTCTTTATGGTTTACCACCCATGCGCTTCGAATCGCATGAGAATTCCTTCGAGCCCGGCTTTGTGTCGTGCCTCATCTTTGGATGCTCGTTCGAAGAACCGTGCCGCATCGATCATGCCTTCCACCTCAGCCGCCTTTGCAGCATCCGCCTTCTCGACCTCGGCTTTCGTCTCGCCCGCAAGCATCATCTCGATGTTTGCTTTCGTGTTGCCGATCATGCCGAGAAGTTCAGCAACCTCTGCGGCATGCCATGCCTCATCCATCGCAACCTGCCTGAAGTACATGGCTGCGGTGTGGTGTCCCTCGCGCTCTGCCTGCTTTGACATCGCCAGGTAAAGCGCGACTTCTGTTGTTTCGCCCTTGAAATTCGCTTCCAGTTCGTCTTTCGTTGTCATTTATCCTACCTCCATTGTTGTACCACTGGTTGCGTAAACCTTTTAATGGTTTACGGTCACAGTGATATGCATTGCGAGTATATAACATTATGGTGCGAAAATCGTCCATAAATCTTGATAAAAGTACGAAAATCGATATGGTGATACAACAATGATTGACGAAAGAGACATGAAGATAATAGACATACTTCGTGAGAACGCACGCACACCACACACCGAGATCGCTGCGAGACTCGGTGTCGGTGAATCCACGATACGAAACCGTGTGCGGGCGCTCGAGGAAGCTGGGGTCATCAAGCAGTACACGGTCGTAACCGATCCTGCGAAACTCGGGTACAACTCAGTCGCCCTCGTTGGAATCGATGTCGAGCCAACGCACCTTCTCGATGTCGCGATGCGAATGAGCGAGTTTCCTGAGGTGAAATTCGTTGCAACCTCATCCGGGGATCACATGATCATGACCGAAGTCTGGCTTGCAGATGGGGCGGCGCTCAGGACTTTCATAGCGGAGAAGATCAAGAAGCTGGATGGTGTGCAGAGGGTATCGCCGACGGTTATTATGGATAACTGGAAGGTGCGCAGCGGGTATCTGCTGCCGTGAGTATGGGGCATTGCGAAGGTGTAGCCAAAGTGTGGAGACGATATGTGAAATTCATATATACCTTCAAATCGTATGAATATGTGGAGTATTGCGGATGTACAGGAGTTATGCTAAACATCGATCAAAACGGTATGAAGGAGTCTCGTGATGGATAATAAAAAATACTATGCTGCGCGGAAAGGAATTTTAAAACCAGAACCAGCGGATTTTCAATTGTTGAAGAACGTTTTTCTCCGAATCTACCGAGAGTTTGAACATGATCATTATTTTGAAGAGGCAGCAGGTTATGATTACGTTAGCATAAGCATACCGAGGACTCGTGGTCGTTGGGGGTGTGGAGACAGTGATATTAAAGAATCCGTCTATTTGGAATTGGGGATGGATATCTGGCCAATAGAGGAAAATATCGAATGGTATGATGAACCTACTTTGTTTACTGTTATCGAATTTCTTTATGATAATGTCTCGGAAAAATTCGGTGGTCTCTTGGTTGGCTTTCATTATGACCAGGGCAAAGGAAGAGAAAAATATCGGGCGAGGATTAATGAGATTCTTAAATATTATGATCCTGAGTACGAACTATCGAGTGATGGAGAGATTCTCGAAATTGCACCAACCGGGTTAGAACCTATATTCGAAGAAATCGTTCAAACTGATGACCCTGAGAACATTGACATGAGAATACAAAGTGCAATATCTAAATATATGAAATATGGCGCAACAATCTCTGACAAGAAAGATGCTGTTAGGGCGCTTGCAGACGTGTTAGAATTTCTTAAGAAGTCTGGTATTCGATTGCAAAAGAAAGATGAGAGCGATCTCTTTAAAATAATCAATAACTTTGATATTCGCCATCACAATAAGTCCCAACAGGGTGAATACGATAAAGAAATATGGTATGACTGGATGTTCTACACATTTCTTTCGTCCATCAATGTTCTTTTGAAACTTAAAGGTGGGGAGAATGGTAATTAAGGCATCGTCTAACACCCGACTACGCGCATTCAGTACGTCCCATATACTCGAAACACCAGACAACACACCACCCCAAAGAAAAATCGGTGCAAACAGATGAAATGGCTCAAAGACGTCCACAATCGGCGTATTCGATTAACTTATGAGCGGCAGGAGCACATCGAAAGCGACCATCCGGAAATGTTTGGGCAGATCGACAGAGTACAGGATACACTATCAAACCCCGACAGGATTATCAGATCGAGAACAGACCATGGTGTCGAGTTATTTTATCGGCATTACAATGTCACACCCGTTACCGAGAAGTATTTATGTGTCGTAATTAAAGCATCGGTTAGCGATCTGTTCATCATAACCGCATATTTCACAGACACAATAAAAAGAGGCAGAATATTATGGAAAAAGAAATAAAAATATGGTACGATAAAGAAGGAGATTACCTTGAAGTTATCTTTGATCGGAAAGCCGGGTACTTCAAGGAGACCGAGAACGATGCAGTGATGAAAAAAGTCGACGAAAGTGGAAACATCATCGGGTTTTCCATCCTGAAGGTGAGTGCGCTCAAGGGGCAAAAACCACTTTCGGTCGGTCTCGCAGGTCACATCGCCTGACATGTTGGCATTACGTCTTCAACACTTCGCAAGTTGATGAAACTGCTGATCCTGTACGGAGGAAACTTCGGGGAGCGAGTGATACGAAACCTTGTAAACGACTCCGAATTCTGCAAATCCTGCGATCCGCTCTGCACGCACTGCAAATATGAGAGGTATTGC
>JAYEGV010000204.1:0-5729 GCA_034659235.1 Methanobacteriota archaeon | reverse complement strand
TAAAACTGATCCCAATTAACAATAAATCCGTGTTAATCCGTGTTAATCCGTGTCTGAAAAAAACTTGAAGTGTCACCCAACGGAAAGGCTAAAAACAGATCAACTTCTCAAAGGTGAGTTGTTACAAATGAACAACAAACCCACCATGCCCCCCCCACATCCGGACCCTGATCGAAATCATAAAACAGACCGTGGATCAGGAGATAGTCTTGATAATCCTCTTCGGCAGTGCAGCAACCGGGCATTTCAAAAAAGGAAGTGATGTCGATATATTAATTATAGTAAAAGAGTACAACGAACCCGTTTGCAGAGAATACTGGAAACAAATAAAGAAAAACAGCTATCAGGCAATCGGCGTCCCGGTAGATCCGATATTCGCAGAAGAAAATGCACTTGACGATGTTACAAGTTCTTTTTACCTTGATGTCATAGCGGACGGAAAAGTGATCTACGGAAAGGACGTCCTTGACCGAAATATATTAAAGCGACACAACATATCACCTATCACAACAGGCGGTGTCAGGATTGGGTGGAGAATTTCGGACGTGATCAAACCTGACTCTTGAAAAATCAATAGATCTATTGAAATGATCATCAACACCCCAGGAAGCAGCCATACCCACGACATATTTTTACCACCTCGGATGAATAGACCACATACCCATGAGAATTGCAATACTGGACAGGGATCGATGTCAGCCAGCAAAATGCTCGCTTGAGTGCATGAAATACTGCCCACGCGTGCGGGCAGGCGACGAGACCATCGTTATGGTTGGAAAAAAACCGGTTATTTCAGAGGAACTCTGCATAGGCTGCGGTATATGCGTCAACAAATGTCCGTTCGGGGCTATCAAGATCATATCGCTCCCTGAGATGCTGACCGAACCAACACACCGGTACGGCACCAATGCTTTTGTACTCTTCGGACTGCCGATACCGCAGTATGGAAAGGTGGTCGGCATACTCGGACCAAATGGGATAGGAAAAACAACAGCGATTCAGATTCTTTCCGGGAATCTGAAGCCAAATCTTGGTGCTGATGCAGATTGGGATGATATCCTCAAGTATTATGCCGGATCCATACTGCAGGATTATCTGAAAAAGATATCACAGAACAACATTCGATTGTCTCAGAAACCGCAGTACATCGATCGAATTCCTGAGATGTTCGGAGGCAAGGTATCCGAGTTGCTTAAAAAGGTGGATGAACGTGGAGAACTTAACAATCTAATTACAGAACTCGATATCGAGCACATTCTTCAGAGAGACGTCAGCGATCTCAGTGGTGGAGAACTTCAGCGGATTGCGATCGCTGCATGTGCGGCTAAGGATGCTGATTTTTATTTTTTTGATGAAATAAGCCCCTATCTCGACATTTATCAGCGTATTCGCGCAGCGATTCTGATCAGGAAACTTGCTGAACAGAGCGCGGTACTGGTGGTTGAGCATGATCTTGCAATCCTTGATCTGCTTGCCGACGTGGTGCACATCGGATATGGTGAGCCAGGAGGATTCGGTGTGATCACTCATCTGAAAGGAGTGCGGCAGGCAATCAATCAGTATCTTCGTGGATTTCTGCCAGAGGAGAATGTGCGGATCAGAGGCGGTTCGATTGATTTTGAGGTACATGCGCCAAGATCGGTGCGAGATATTCCCGTACTCTTCGATTTTTCAGAATTCACGAAGAAGTACAATGGTTTTTCGCTCGTTGTGGCTGGTGGTGAGTTGCGGGCAGGAGAGGTTGTCGGCGCTGTCGGTCCGAATGGGATCGGTAAGAGTACCTTTGCAAAATTGCTTGCAGGAGTGGAAGAACCGACAACCGGCAAAATATCCGCAGATATTCGAATTTCCTACAAACCACAGTACATAAAACCCGATTCTGACATTCGGGTCCATGATCTACTTCGGAGCATCACGCGTAAGGTCGATACCAGTTACTACGAGACCGGAATTACATCTCCGCTGCAACTTAAATATCTGATGGAACGGAGCATCTCCGATCTCAGCGGTGGCGAACTTCAGCGGGTTGCGATCGCTGCCTGTCTATCTCGGGATGCTGATCTATACATACTGGATGAACCATCCGCGCACCTCGATGTCGAGCAGCGTGTTTCTGCGTGCTCTGCCATAAGAAGGTTCGCCGAGAATAAGCACGCAACAGCAATCGTAATCGACCATGATACCTACATGATCGATCTTTTGAGCGACCGGCTGCTTGTATTTGAGGGAGTTCCTGCTGTGCACGGCGAGGTCTTCGGACCGTTTGATCTGCGCGAGGGTATGAACCGATTCTTAAGGAATCTGGGGATCACATTCAGACGTGACGCGGAGACGAAGCGACCGAGGATCAATAAGATGGGATCACGGCTGGACAGGGAGCAGAAAGCGAGCGGGGAGTATTATTATATGGCGGTTGAGTGATGCAAACAATCTTGAACTCGATTGTTCTCTGCATGTAACTACTCAGGTACATAAAACACTATCGTAACAACTCACCTTTGAGAAGTTGATCTGTTTTTAGCCTTTCCGTTGGGTGACACTTCAAGTTTTTCAGACACGGATTAACACGGATTAACACGGATTTATTGTTAATTGGGATCAGTTTTAACTGTGTCATAAATACTACATCCTGTTCTTCAATCATCTGTGTAAATCCGTGTTAATCCGTGTCTGAAAAAACTTGTAACAACTCACCTTTAAGAAGTTGATCTGTTTTTAGCCTTTCCGTTGGGTGACACTTCAAGTTTTTTTCTTCAGCATTCCAATACTTTGATTTTGCCCATGAGAAAATGCAGATAATTTTAAAAGTCGAATTGAAGTATGCTTCTTTGTGGGAGAAGTTTAAAAAATGTAGGAAATTTTCTAAAACGTGAGTTGTTACACACTATCATGCGACTTCGCATATCGGCACTGCTTGACCCGGAACACAACCTGAGCCAAACAGGGAATTTAACCGCAGAGTACGCAGAGGGGCGCGGAGGGAAAATAAGCGGTTAACTACTCTGCGTTCCTCTGCGTACTCTGCGGTTATTTTTCTTGCCAGAAAGTACAGGATCGCAATCGGGCGACCAATCAACATACCTGAGTAGTTACCTCTGCATATCATTTATTTGATCTCTCAACCAGTATCGATTATGATGCGGATCATCCTTGTGCTGGACATATTCGATGGCATCGTGGTACATGCGGTTCGAGGCGAGCGTGAGCGTTACCTGCCTGTCGCGGGATTCAGTTCGGTATGCGATACATCGGATGCCGTGGAGATTGTGAGAATGCTCAATCCAACAGAGGTGTATGCTGCCGATCTCAACCGGATTCGCGGAATCGGTGATAATTTTTCGGTCATAAACGATGTTTCCGGATACTGCAGAACGATACTCAGTTGTGGTATCAGGTCTGTTGACGACGTGTCTCAGGGGCTTCTGGTTGCTGATACGGTTACCATCGGAACCGAGAATGCTGATTTTGATGTGATCGAAGAGGCGTGCATGGTGACCGAGAATATCCATGTAAATATTGATATAATGAACAATAGAATTCTCACAAATACCGGAATATCGCTCACCCCACTGGAAGCGGTTGAGAAACTCAATTCATATCCGATCGACCATCTGATCATCATCGATCTGACAAAGGTTGGCACAGAATCCGGTATCGATCGTGGTTTTCTTGAGGATGTGGTCGCATGTTCGGATCATCCGGTCATATTCGGAGGCGGTGTGCGAGATATGGATGATCTTGATCTGTTATGTGATATCGGGGTCGATGGTGCTCTGGTTGCGACTGGTGTTCATAATCGGGCGATACCTATTGCGATGCTGCGAGGGTGATATGTGGGTAAATGCAGGTAAAAATCATCGACCAGTTACAAGGGAGGTATGCGAGCGGGTGTGTTGGGAGTTGGGGGATGGGGTTTAGTGTGGTTAAAATAGGTTTTGGAAACCCGCTCGCACACTCATTACTACAATGTGCTAGTATTTAAACCTTACGTTTCGACAGCTTATTTGCCACAATGATGACATATTGCCAATCAATACTCGACTATGTTGTTATACTACTTACCAGAGCGCAATTTCTACAGGCGTCGAGCATGCATTCGACCACACATTAATTAATAGTGCCTGGAGATTGGATACAACCATCGATGCGTGTAGCCGATGCACGCGGAGGTAATACCATTCCGACAATCAGCGAAAAGATACTGAGCAGGGCATCAGGCACTGATGCACGATCCGGTGACTTTGTACTCGCTGGTATCGACTGTGCGATGGCGCATGATGGAACCAGCGTGCTTGCGGTAAAGGCATTCACAGAGATGGGCGCAACCCGGGTCTGGGATCCGGATCGGATCGTGATTCCTTTCGATCACATCATCCCGTCTAACAAAGAGACCACTTCAGAACTCCATCGTAAGATACGGGAATGGGTGCGATCGCAGGGCATTCCCAATTTCTTTGACATCGGAGAAGGTATCTGCCACCAGATCGTTGCAGAGCGATTTGCACGTCCCGGAATGCTGATCGTTGGTGCAGACTCGCATTCCTGCACGTATGGGGCGCTCGGAGCATTCGGAACAGGCATCGGCGCAACCGAGATGGCAGAGGTCTTTGCATCAGGAAAACTGTGGTTCAGGGTACCTCAGTCATTCAGGATCACAGTGGAGGGTATTCCTGGGGACATGGTGAGCGCAAAAGACGTCACACTGCATATCATCGGTAAAATCGGATCCGGAGGCGCAACATACAATGCAATCGAATATTATGGCTCCACGATCGCCAATCTCTCGATGTCAGGGAGAATGACGCTCTGTAACATGAGCGTGGAGATGGGCGCAAAAGCAGGAATCGTGCCCCCTGATGATATCACATTCGATTTTCTGGGCGAATGCCCTCCGTGTGTTTACGCTGATCCTGATGCAACATACACAGAGGAGTTATTCTTTGATGTGACTGATCTTACGCCACAGGTCGCAATCCCTCATGCAGTGGATAATGTGTATCCTGTGTCTGATCTCGAGGGGACCCCTGTTGATCAGGTCTTCATCGGTTCATGCACGAACGGCAGATTTGAGGATCTGGAGAATGTGGCGAAGATCGTGAAAGGAAAACAGTTACGCGTCCGGACGATCATTGCGCCCGCATCCAGAACGGTGCTTCTAAAAGCGATCGAAACAGGGGTTATGAGCACGCTTCTCAATGCAGGCGCTGTGCTGCTGCCACCCGGATGCGGACCGTGTCTTGGAGCGCACCAGGGAGTACTCTGTGAGGGCGAGGTCTGTCTCTCGACTGCCAACCGCAACTTCAAGGGGAGGATGGGGACCGGCGGGTTCATCTATCTTGCATCTCCTGAAACAGCGGCGGCGACTGCGCTCTGTGGTGAGATTGCTGATCCGCGGGATACCCCTGCCTCTTTTCACCGCCCATAAATCCTGCTTCTTTTATCCACTCTGAAGACCAAGATTACATCATCTTCTGGAATGACTCTATAAAGCACCCTGAAATCCCCAATTCTAATCCTGTAAACATCCCTTTCCCCCTTCAATTTCTTGACATCCGAAGGAAATGGATTAACCCTAAGTTCCTTTATTCTTTTAAAAACTCTTTCGTAACAACTCACGTTTTAGAAAATTTCCTACATTTTTTAAACTTCTCCCACAAAGAAGCATACTTCAATTCGACTTTTAAAATTATCTGCATTTTCTCATGGGCAAAATCAAAGTACTGGAATGC
>JAYEGV010000203.1:0-5748 GCA_034659235.1 Methanobacteriota archaeon | reverse complement strand
GTTACCATTCCTGTCGTCATCGGAAGCTTCATATTCGAGAGCACGATGCCGTCAGCCACATCAGAGACCTTGAATCCGACCATAACATCACCCCTGTCAGATGCAATCTTCGCAGGAATTCCTTTGAGAAGCGATTTCGCAACCACCATATCGAGATTCATCTCAACGAAGTCGTTGTCATCGATGATACCGTTCCATAAGAACGGATTGTATGCGTACACCAGCGCAGTCTCAACCGCCTCTGCAGTCGGGCTTGCCTCCATTACCGCATACTCAGGCTTCTCATACGCAGGAATAACACGCTCATCCACGGAATCGATGCCAATGGTCGCAAGAACCGCCGCGTGGAGCTCAGAGAACAGGTCTACCGGTTGTCCGAGCATTGTTCCGATCGCATCGATCCCATCGGTTCCTGTGCCGCTGCCCACAAGCACTCTTCCTTCGGCGTTCACCACGGTTCCAGCTTTCCTGTACAGCGGTTCGGTTGCGACAACGATGTTTGCAACGCCTGTAACCGTGCTCTCCCGTGATGTGATCACGATCAGGTTGTCGAGTTTTTTGAGTGCCTCTCGTACGGCAGTCTCGTCTGGCATGATCTCGATCGGGTCGGTGTCGAGACAGACCAGCGTCTTGATCGCTCCTAAATCGATCTCTGATATAATCTGATCAAAACTCTTCTGCTCGGTGTGCTTGCTTGCAAGGTCACATCCGACAGCGTTCACGAACGGTTTCATGAAGATTATCGCTGCTCCTGATTTCTTTGCGAGATTCAGAAGAACCATCACCTGTTCCGGGTCAGAACTTGGGTTTAAGTCTGCGATGATTACAGAATCGGGATCGAGCGTTAGTTCAGCCTCGTAGCGATCAGGACCGATCGTCTTGTTCTCGTCAGCCAGACTGACTGCCTTCCAGCCGACCGCGGTTACCGTTGCTCCGTTCTTCTTTGCGGCGAGAATTCGGCGTACCAGCAGTGGATACTGTTCATAAGGATCGATGAAGAGCACGATCTTCTTCGCACTCTCGATTGCATCGAATGGTATGCCCACGCCCATCATCGGGTGGCATTCGGATGAAACTCTCGAGAACGCACCCATACCGGTGTTTACTACCGCGTTCTTGCTCTCTGCAAGCTTCATGAGTGCGAGATGCTCCTCGCATGTCGTGTTTCCGACAGAGATGAAGACGGTACCATCGCCGATCGCTTTTCCGGCTGCTGCTACCGCATCTACAAGATCAGCTTCGTTTCCGTCAACCCCGGAGGTCGCAGGCTTGAGATTATGGGGCAGCCGCACCCCAAATCTACAGAGCTTGCCAGCGTTCACGACTGCATCCTTGCGCCAGTCAATGTCGATCATGCCGTCTTCCTTTTCCCGGATATACATCCCGCACGCCATCGAGCAGCCCGGACATACTGTTGTAAATATAGTTTCATCCATTTAAATCACCTCAACGAGTACCGACCCGAAGGGCAGTTTTTGATCAAACTTTTGTGAAAAGTTTGTTTCATTCATATAAACCACCTTAATCCTCCTCAAGCAGATCAACTCCGAAGAACGGTGGCGTCCTCATATCCATTCCTGGCACGTAATCGAACTCCTCCTGCATCGGTTCAGCAAACCTGCGATAGAGGTGTGTCAGCGGGATATCGACAGGACAGACATCGGTGCACTGCCCGCATCCGATGCACGAGTCCATCAGATGCACGAACCGCACAAGATGAAATAGCGACATCTTGTAACCTAATGCCTGCGAGTAGAAATCAGTACACTTCGCAGCCTCACCACATGCGCATACCGGGCAGACCGTCTTGCACGCACCGCAGTTGATACAGTCAGAAAGAGCATTTCGGTAGTAATCGAGGTGGCTTCCCTCGATCGGTGCAAGATACTTCTCATGTGCACTCGCTGCAACCTTCTGCATCGCAGAATCGACCTTTGCTCGAATCGCTTTGCCCTTCTCGTCGGCAGGCGTAATCTCGACAGCTCCTGAATCGATAGCGTTCTGGAGAATCTCAATTCCCTTTTCTGTATTTACCTCAACAAACGTGCCTTTTCCTGCGAGATCGCCGATTACGCCCCAGTTTCCACAGGCAAGATCTGCCATTCTGGGGATATTGATTGCACAGTACTGGCAGGACTCACGTCTGCCGTATCCCTCTTCTTCGAGTTCATCGATCTTGATTGCGTGTTCTTTGCCATCCTTTGTCTCGAAGATCAACTTTCCTTTGTCAATCTCCTCACCAACGATCTCATCCGGATCGAGTTTATAGATCACATCAAGCATCTTTCTGGTAACAGCCGGATGCATCGTTCCGCCGCAGTTGAGACCGATGATGTATGTCGTATCGAGGTTTACCTGCTGCCTCTTTGCCTGTTCGATCGTGCTTCTTGCATCACACGGTTTTGCAGGGAGTGCTACCTTTGTCCCATATTCGAGATAGCGTGATAAGACGATTGGAACCGAGTGCATCGATCCTGCTGCTGCTTTGACCTCTTCCGGATCGGATGTGACGATCGGCACTGCTTCGAACTCTCCGAGTTTCTTCAAGACTACAACTGCCTCCACAAGCTCTTTCTCAAGCGCTGCTGCGAGCATTGCAGTCACAAGACCGCCTGATGCGCCCTTGGTTCTGATATCCTCATCGGTTGCCCATCCGATGTAACAATCTCCTATCTCCATTTATACCACCCCCACAACCCTTTCACAAAGGGTTGATCGAAAACTGCCCTTCGGGCGGGGTACTCGTTTCGTTGTCATTTAAATCACCCCTTCAGGCTTTAGCGGACTTGGTCCGACCTTCTTTATCTGTTCTGTAAATTCCTTGACGACGTTTGCATACCGCTCGCCCTCTGAAGCCGAGATCCAGTCGAGTTTGAGCCGCTCATCCTCAAGTCCGAGCTCGTTCACCATCGCTTTTAAGAATTTGTACTTGATCGTTGCCTTGTAGTTGCCGCTCACATAGTGACAGTCACCAATGTGGCATCCTGAGAATATCACACCATCTGCGCCCTCGAGAAACGCATTCAGGATGAATACCGGATCCATTCTGCCAGAGCACATCACCCGTATCACCCGTACCGTTGGCGGCATCTGGAATCTACCCATTCCTGCTGAATCCGCGCCTCCATAGGAACACCAGTTACAGCAGAACATCACAATCTTTGGCTGCCATTCCTTCTCTTCTGCCATTTTCACTCACCTCCGTACACGAATACGTTTCTCACCTGCGCCAGCACCTGATCGTTCTTGAAGTGGCTCTGTTCGAGCGCACCTGTTGGACACGCTGTCACACAGGTACCGCAGCCCTTGCAGAGAGCCTCAATGACCTTTATGTGCCGGTCGCCGTTCGTTCCCTCGATACTGAACACACCGTAGGGGCACTTATCCACACAGACACCGCAGACCACGCATTTGTCTTCGTCGATCCTTGCGGTGATTCCCATGATTGGCGCCTCCCCTACTGAAAGGAGTCTCGTTGCACGTCCTGCTGTTGCACTGCCGTGAGCGGTCGAGTATGCGATATCCCTTGGACCTGCTGCACATCCTGCAACAAATACACCGTCTGTAGTCGTATCCACTGGTGCGAGCTTCGGATGCAGTTCTGTTAAGAAACCGTCTGCCGATCTCGGCAGCTTGAGAATATCTCCCATCTCTCTGATGCCCTCATTTGGAACAAGACCTGTTCCGAGCACCACAAGATCGACCTCAACGTTTGTGATCTCGCCCTTCAGTGTGTCCTCGACCCTGACGATCAGGTTACCATTCTCCTTCTCTGTGATCTCGACGGGCTTTCCCCTGATGAACTTCACACCAAGGTTGCGTGCACGGTTGTACGCCTCCTCAAAGCCCCTCATCGTAGCACGTATGTCCATGTAAAAGACAAAATGGTTCGTTTCGGGTCTCTTCTCCTTTAAGAGCTGTGCATTCTTGATGTTGAACATGCAGCAGACGCCTCCGGAACAGTAGATGTTCTCGTTCACATCTCTGGAACCGACACAGTTGATGAACCCAACCGTCATCGGCTCGACGGCATCGGATGGACGCACCACATGCCCGCCTGTTGGTCCTGCTGCATTGAGGAGACGCTCGAACTCCATCGTGGTGATCACATTGTCATATAAGCCATATCCGTAGTTGTTATGAGGCAGAGGATCAAACGCATCCATCCCGACAGCAACTGTTATCACACCGACCTTGAGCTTCTCGTAGACTGGCTCCTGGTCGTATCTGATCGCTCCTGCCTCACACGCTTTCTCGCAGGCTTTGCATCCGATGCAATTCTCCTTGTCGAGTACTGCTCGTAGCGGAACAGCCTGCGGGAACGGGATGTAGATTGCCTTTCTGGTCCCGAAGTTCTCGTTGAACGCGCTCGGAACCTCGACAGGACAGACCTCCTGGCATGCTGCACAGCCCGTGCAGATATCAGTGTCGAGGTATCTCGGCTTGTGCAGCACAGTCACCTCGAAGTTGCCGACGAAACCGTCCACATCCGTAACTTCTGAGTACGACATGATGTTGATGTTCTTGTTCCGTCCCACCTCGACCATCTTCGGTCCGAGGATGCAGATCGAGCAGTCATTTGTCGGGAAGACCTTGTCGAACCGTGCCATCCTGCCACCGATCGATGGCTCCTTCTCAACGAGATAGACATTGTAGCCCATGTCGCCAAAGTCGATTGCTGCCTGCATGCCTGCAACACCGGCTCCTATCACGAGCACGTTCTGATCAACCGGTACTGACGATTCTTCGAGCGGTTCGAGCAACCGGGAGCGGGCAACACCCATTCTCACAAGGTCCTTTGCCTTGGCTGTCGCGCCGTCCCAGTCCCACATGTGGATCCATGAGCACTGGTCACGGATGTTCACAAACTCGAACTGGTACGGGTTCACGCCAGCCTCCTTACAGCACGCTCTGAATGTGGGTTCATGCGTACGCGGCGTACACGACGCCACGACCACCCTGTTCAGATTATGCTCCTTGATAGCAGCCTGTATCTCTGCCTGCCCCGAATCTGCACATGTGAATTTGTTGATCTTTGCAACCACAACATTCGGAAGGGTCAGGGCATAATCCGCAACTGCCCTGACATCAAGATAACCTCCGATGTTGATGCCACATTCGCAGACAAAGACACCGATACGTGGTTCTTCGTTTTCCATTATGATCTCCTTCGTTTAACTATTTGTAATTCTCACTATGGTGGTGTGTTGATAAGTTTTTCGAGATGTCAAAAAAGTCGCTCTTCATCTCTTATCACCTCCTTATTGGAACACCTCTCAATGATCGCAATCTGTAGCGAGCACGGCAGATCATTGGTATCATTGTACTTAAGGGTAACGTTGGAACTACCAGGTGACTCCGAAACCTTTTAATATTGCACCACCCACCACTATACCCATTCATGAAGCAAATCTCGGTTTCGCATGAACCATCCCGGAGCGGGATGAAAAAGCATTTCATGATTGTTATAGTTAACAAACGTGAGCAGTAGGTGAATATCGGTGACCAATATTAAAAACAACGCTCAACTGTGTTACCAGTGCGGCACCTGTACTGCCATCTGTCCTGTGCGTAGAGTTGTACCATTCTCACCGAGAGGTGCGATCTATGATTCAAATATCTACGACATGGATACAGACGTATGGGACTGTCTAACCTGCGGGCAGTGTGAGGTAGCCTGTCCACAGGGTGTACGGTTGCTGGACTTCTTCCTTGATCAGAGGATCGGGAAAACGCCCAGAGACATCG
>JAYEGV010000202.1:0-5815 GCA_034659235.1 Methanobacteriota archaeon | reverse complement strand
GATCGTCGGGGAAATTCGGATAACCATGGCTATCCCAATACATAAGAACCATCCCGGCTGCGGTTGGAGCGCATCCATATCGCCAGAGGTATGCAGGCACGCCGCTGATCCACCCCAATCCACGTGAAGATGCTGGACCTTCCAGAGAAGTTGTTTTCATCTTCTCTTCGAGAGCATCCCAGAGTGCATTCGCCTCCTGCTTTCTCATCTGCTGTTGTTCCAGCAAATCCTTCTCATCTATCGGTATGTCAACCTGTGATGCGCCAAGATCAACGATTGCTGGCACGGTCAGATCCACCACTACGCTATCCACGACCTCGCCTCTGGCATCGATCAGAGGGTACTCTGCATAGTAGAACGTTGCGCCAAGATAGAGCGGTTTTGCTTCTCCGGCGGTCAATCCCATCTCATCGGCACGTTCCTGTACCAGTCTTTCAGAACGTGTTGTGAGTTCCGTTATTGCGTTAGGCGTTCTACCCTCTGAAAACTCAAGAATCGGGTAGTTATCCCTCGTTGCAGAAACAAGGATGTAACCTGCGTACTGTCCGTTCTCGATTACATTGAAGGCATAAGCCGACTTTTCGCCATCGAGATCGTAGTAAACCGTGGATTGTTCCACAGTCGCTTCCTGCCATTCCGAGTAGTTATCTATGAACGTCGGAATGTATCGTACATAGAACGATGCAACTGTTTCGGCATCTTCTATGCTGACACTGGTATCTGCAGATGCTGGCGCAGATACCGCTGCTATGAGCAGCGTGGCAAGCAGCATTGTTGCTGCTATTCCGAATCCTTTCGGTTTCGTTGTTCTGTTCATGTTGTTTTCCTCCTTTGGTTTATGTTCTATCTTCCCGGAGGCACGACCAAAGTATAACCATAAAGGCGCATCTTGATTATGCATTCGGGCGGTGCTCGGGGTTCGGCTTGCTCTTGCGGAACATCCGAACCCCGCGTTTCTCTGACACATGTTGTGCCATGGCGTAATATATAGTTGTCTGGTTTATAAACCCAATCGGTATCGTTCGGTCAAAACCGAACAACCTTGATTTCAGGTGGAGGTGAAAGACAGATAGTACTGAAAAAGGCATGTTACTCACTCTGTACCCACGGACAGCACACGCACCGCCTGTTATCTCAAAAAGAATCTCAAAAACCGTAAAAATAAAAGGGGGTCACAGCCCCCAATCGATTACCTTTGGTCTCGCTGGCTTGTTTTTGTTACGGCACCCTTCAGATACTCATCCCTCGATTTCACTATTTCGTGTAGTCCATGCCCACAACCTCACCCGAATGAGCATCCACCTGGATTGCAACCATTGAGATTACTGGTCCTTTTAGGGTCATCTGCACATCCTCGAACGTCACCGACCAGAGAAGTGTGTAATCGCCGTATATCGGCTTGTTTCGATCCAGCAATCTGAAGGGACGACCGATGATAAGTTCTGTATAGACATTGTCAGCATTCTCGACTCTCTTCTTCAGAACATCCGAAAGATTAAGTCCTTCCGCTCTTGCTATACCAACCGCCTTTTCGTCCGTTATTCTTGGGCTAACGTCCATGCTTATATCATGCCAGACCTTTCTGAACGATACCAGATTTCCGCATTTGTCAAGTCTGGCATTGATAAATCCACCCCTGACCGGAACGTTATTGATATACTGATTCCATAGCAAGACGAAATTCCCATCATCATCGGTTCTCACGTCTGGCTCACCCAAACCGTCCGGAACATCGGTAATGTGCTTCATACTCTCAAGAGTGATCGTGGCGACGTTCTCTTCACTCACGGTCTCGCATGGAACTTCATTACTTACATTCCTGTAGTCATCTATTCCTATTATCTCGCCAGTGAACGCATCCACCTTCGCATACACATGTCCTTTCCACGAAATCGCCCAGTATGTCTTGTTCCATCCCTGGTCGCTTATCAGGTTGGCATTGCAATCACTCGGCAGCGAATAACCCACCTTCTGTAGCATATCCATGGTGGCATCATACGAGATCGATGGTTTTGCAATGTCCGGATCTAGTTTAGATATTACATGTCTCGGACTGAAACTTTCCGCATGTTTGTCTCTATCGAAGAACATCTGTGCCGATACACCACCCAAAACCACTGCAACCAGTATTACTGCTATCCATATTCTTGTCTTCATTTACACACATCTCCTATGGGATAAGGCTGACATCAGAACCAAACAGTTTGATATTACCAGCGGCGGCTGGAACATCGTTTTCAGCATTCTCCTTTGCCGTTTTCACACGGTCCCCATCATCGATGGCATAGTGGTAAAACCGATCCGTGTAGTCATATGCAGTTGTGCTATAGACGCTACTCCTCCAGCCCATATATGCATCGGCTCCGTTGTCCAGGAAACTTTCAGGCAGATCGTTCTGCCACCAGTCAGAGTCACCTGAGTAGCAGGCGCTTGCGTACGCAAACCGCATCGTGTCAAACTCGTGCTGGTTGTTCAGGTCTGGCACATCCTCAGGGAATATCTTCTCATCATCCCCTGCAATCAGGTAGTTCTTACCTGACAATGTCTGACCTCCGTGTCCGGAGAAGTACCCGATGTCTGCGTATGGCAGACTATAGTCCAGAATATTGGCTTTACCCCAGTTGTGGAAGTAGGATGCCGAATAATAGGCAGCGGTGTAATCCGCCACCAACATTGCCTCACCTGCGAATGGATCTATACCATGGCAGTCCGACCACGGTATCGCTTGGGCTATAGGTGCTGCCATAGCCAACGTTACGAGCAGTACTACTGCCACTGCTCTGATTGTTGTTCCTGTTCTCATGTTGTCTTTACCTCCTTTGGTTTATGTTCCATCTCCCCCGGAAGCACGACCAAAACCTTAAGTAGGCATAAGGCGTTAACTTGATCATGCCTTCGGGCGGTTCTCGGGGTTCGGCTTGCTCTTGCGGAACATTCGAACCCCGCGTTTTTCTGACACATGCTGTGTCATGGCGTAATATGTTTTAAGCATGGTTGATAAACCCAATCGGTATCGTTCGGTCAAAACCGAACAACCTTGATTTCAGGTGGAGGTGAAAACGCCTTGTTTCATACGAAAGTCCAAATACGAAACCAGCACAACACCAATCATGCGAAAGTTTCATGAAATGCAGATGAACATTTTCTGACCATTCCTCTTTTATATCCATGCATCACATCACTCCATAATGAATATGCTGACACTCTGCAACAACATCGCTGCCGCAATCGCTGATGCAACCGCACCTGTGATCGGCACATCAGAGTCCGGAAGGGAACTGTACATCGGTGCTGATGGCACGCCCACAAAGAAAATCGATGAGGTAGCAGAAAATGCTGCAATCGATGTTTTGAGAGATGATGGAAGAAAAATATTGCTTATAAGTGAGGAATGCGGCGAGAAACTGATTCATGAAAGAAGAAAGAATATCGATGAAAACGACATCGATTTTACGCTCGTACTCGATCCGCTCGATGGAACTTTTAATGCAGTGGCTGGCATTCCGTTCTATTCGGTTTCCATAGCGATTGGGGGATATGACCTATCTGATATCTCATTTGGGTTTGTACAGAATCTGCACTCAGGTGATATCTACCACGCAGAGGTTGGAAAAGGTGCGTACTGCAATAAAAAACAGATTAACGTATCAACGAATGATGAATTGGAAAAATTGAGTGTAACTGCCTATGCTTATCGAACAGATTCAACAAAGATAGCTGATCTTGGAAGAACCGTGCGAAGAATTCGGGTTCTTGGAAGCGCATCACTGGAACTCTGCTATGTTGCATCCGGCGTTCTTGACGCCTTTGTTGACTTCCGGAAATATCTGAGGGTAACAGATATCGCTGCAGGAAAGATCATCGTTGAGGAGGCTGGCGGGATGATCACCGACACGAGGGGGATGCCGCTTCATGGCGAACTCTCCATCACCTCAAGAGTGAGCATGATCGCATCCAATGGGCATGTTCACGAACGGTTATTGAATCTGGTTACAGATGATTCATGAAAACATCTCTCTAAGTTCTTTTTTCAGGAACAAATCCATCTCACTGCAGTATCCATGCCCTTCCGCATCAATGGTGTAGAGCGACTTTGGTCCACCGATTTTCATATAGGTCTGCTGCGCACTATCGTAAGGAATGATCGGGTCATTCAGGGAATGGATCATCACAAACTTTCTCGGGCGAATCTTATTTAGATAAGTGTCCGGATCGATCGATCTGTAAAACCGGATTGTATCCGGATCTCGTATCCTCCCGGAAGCAACCGCGGTATCGATTCCATAACCGCATGTGCTGATCGCAACAACACCACTTGCATCAGGGTCGAGTGCATAAGCGATGATCGCAAACCTGCCGCCGTTGCTCTCGCCGAGATAAACAATCCTGTCAGGATCGATCTCTGCCTCTCTTCGCAGGACTTCTGCGGCAGAGAGTGCATCATGCACCATCTTGTGCTGTGTGGGCTCTTCTTTGTTCAGAAACATCCTGAGATCGCCTTCCATATCAATGCCCCCGAGATTGCGCTGGTCGATAACGATGCTCGCATAACCGAGATCGCACAGGTATCTGGCAAGTCCCTGCTCGCCTTCCTTGCTCACGGTCGCGCCCGGGAGCAGCACAATGCCAGGAACTTTTCCGGATCGGTTTTTTGGTATTCGGATGAGTCCTTTGATATCCGCGCCTCTGCTTTCATAAGTGACCTCGTATAGCGTGCAATTATCCGAATCTTCAAGTGTCTTCAGTTGATAGTCCGGTGTTGCTTTCTGGTACTTCAGAAGACCATCATCAGTAACGAGCCACTCTGGCTTGCTAATGCAGCCTGAAAGGAGCATTGCAACGATAATTATGAGGATAAATAGACCAGTTACAGGTGGTCGTTTCATTTGCTCTTCTCCATGGTCTTTGTTACCCGCGTCCCCAGTTCCTCACCAGATAAAAATCTGGCAATCATATTCTCCTTTGAAGCATTGAATATGTAAGAATCCATATCGATCAGAAGGAGTTCAAGCACCTTGCCGAGCATTCCGCTGGTCACATCGACACCATCGGAGCCGCTGATATGGGATCGCACCGCACCAAAGTTTGCAGATGTTATCACCGGAATCACACCGCCATCCGCAAGCACCCCATCGACCGCGGTACCAAGTCCGGCACGAGCGGCTCTTAATCTGGCTGCAAGGTATGTGACGAGTTGATCGCCGGATATAATCGATGCCCCGGTTGTTCGGTCCATCACCACATCGCCATGCAGGACAGGTATCATGCCTCGTTTCAGCATCATTTTGATCTGGGCGGTCTGCATATCTGCGATGCGTGCGTCTTCTGTTATCATGCAACTGAACGGATGCACAGGCGCGGCTGGAATATCGTTTTCGATCAATGCTTTTACTACAAGATCGTTCAGTGATTTTACAGATCGGTGAATCTCGATTATCCCGAAATTTGTAAATCCCTCTGGTGAATTATGTTTTCTTGCCTGAGGATGCCCGAACGAGCCTGCACCGTGAATCAGTATCAACTGGTTATCAGCGGATGGATGAAATGACGCAATCTCTCTGGCGCATCTGTTGATTGCTTCTGGTTTTGGTGTCGGGGCGTCGGTCTTTTCTGTCAGGACGCTGCCTCCGAGTTTGAGGATGGTTAGGGGCATGTGTCGGACTTTGTGCGTGGATGTATTGAACTTTGTTTGTAACAACTCACGTTTTAGAAAATTTCCTACATTTTTTAAACTTCTCCCACAAAGAAGCATACTTCAATTCGACTTTTAAAATTATCTGCATTTTCTCATGGGCAAAATCAAAGTATTGGAATG
>JAYEGV010000201.1:0-5825 GCA_034659235.1 Methanobacteriota archaeon | reverse complement strand
TTAAAACTGATCCCAATTAACAATAAATCCGTGTTAATCCGTGTTAATCCGTGTCTGAAAAAACTTGAAGTGTCACCCAACGGAAAGGCTAAAAACAGATCAACTTCTCAAAGGTGAGTTGTTACGAGGATTATAATAAAATCAGAAATCCATCCGGGGTATATTGTAGCATTTTTAAGTTCCGCCTATAACGAATATCAGATCAAGGAAAAAATTTATGGAACGGTAGTGGATGAAATTGCCGATCACCCAAACCTCCCTGTAATATAATCCTCGGTGCTCTTCTTCTCTGGCATCTCAAAGATCTGCCTGGTCTTCCCAAACTCGATCACCTCGCCAAGCAGGAAGAACGCAGTATAATCAGAGACACGAGCAGCCTGCTGCATGTTGTGTGTTACGATGATGATCGTATACTCATCTTTCAGATCATTGATCAGATCCTCGATCTTGGATGTCGAGATGGGATCGAGCGCGCTGCACGGCTCATCGAACAGTATGACTTTTGGCTTTACTGCAAGCGTTCTTGCAATACAGAGCCGCTGCTGCTGCCCACCGCTCAGATCAAGTGCGGATCGATCCAGAATGTCTGCAACCTCACCCCACAGCGCAGATGATTTCAAACTCTCCTCAACGATCCGGTCAAGTTCTTCTCCCCCTCGAAGACCGTGTACGCGGGGTCCATAAGCGACGTTATCATAGACCGACATCGGAAACGGGTTGGGCTTCTGGAAGACCATTCCGATCTTCCTTCGAAGCGCGACCACATCCACACCCTTATCATAGATATTCCTGCCCTCGAAGAGCAACTCGCCTGTTACGCGGCAGTCTTTGATCAGATCATTCATCCGGTTGATGCATCTGATAAACGTGGACTTGCCGCATCCTGATGGACCGATTACAGCAGTCACCTTCTTCTCTGGTATCGCAATCGTTATATTCTTCAATGCCTGCACATCACCGTACCAGAGGTTCAGGTTTATGCTCTTAATTTCAATCTCTGCCATAATGCCTCCTGTAATGCCGCTGGATCGCTATTGCTGCAAGGTTGATCACAAGCACGAGTGCAAGCAGCACAACCGAACTGCCGTAAGCCTTCGGATCAGATATCCCTTCCGACGCGAGGATGTAGATATGATACGGCAGCGCACGTACGGGATCGAAGAGGGATGATGGCATCAGAAGCGATGATCCTGCTGTAAACATGATAACAGCGGTCTCTCCAATCGCTTTTCCAATTCCAAGTATGACTCCGGTCGTGATACCCGGAACCGCACTCGGAAGCACCACCCGGCTCATGGTCTGCCACTTTGTTGCGCCGAGTGCGTAACTTCCCTCACGCATTGTGTACGGCACTGTTTTGATCGCCTCCTCCGATGTTATGACAATCCATGGTAGTATCATGAACATGAGCGCAAGCCCGCCTGAAAGGATCGAAAAACCAAAACCAAGATATGTCACAAGGAATGCGTACCCAAACAGTCCGATCACAATCGATGGGACGCCTGCCAGACACTCAACGCCGAATGTGATGATATGGGTAGGTGCGCTTTCAGGTGCGTATTCCGCGAGATAGATTGCAGCACCGATGCCTATAGGCACAGCCGAAAGCACTGTCACTGCCATGAGGCAGAGCGTTCCTACGATTGCAGGAAGGATGCCCCCTTCTGCCCCGCTGAGTCTGGGCGAATCGAGCAGGAACGGTAGATTCACCACGGAAATCCCCTGAATCACGATGTAACCAATGATAAACAACAAAATCAGCATGGATATAATCGCAGATACCCATAACATCACCTTTGCTGCTTTATTCGATACGGCTGGCGAAATTAATGCATTCATCGGCGTATCCCCCTCCTTGATTTCATCACCTTGTGCGATATCGCATTCAGTATGGCGACCACGATGAAGAGCACGATTCCGGTCGCAAAGAGTGCGCACTCATGATCTCCTGTAGCATAACTCATCTCGACCACGATATTCGAGGTCATCGGTCTGGTAGGATCGAGGATATCATAGATCGGTGAGGGGAGCATCGGGACATTGCCGGTGACCATCAGGACCACCATCGTTTCGCCGATGGAACCGCCCATCGCGAGTATGACTGCTGCAACGATTCCTGACCGTGCGCTCGGCAGGATCACCTTTCTGATCGTGTGCCAGTGCGTTGCACCGAGCGCAAACGATGCTTCCTTGTACTCACGCGGCACAGCCCTGATCGCATCATCCGAGATGCTGATGATGCGCGGAAGTGCCATTACAGCAAGGACGATCGAAGCTGTAAGAATCGAGAAGCCGCATCCTCCGAAATGATCCCTGATGAAAGGAACCAGCAAGACAAGCCCTATGAATCCAAGAACAACTGATGGAATTCCAACCAACAGTTCAATTGAATGTTTGAGCACGGACCGAGCCCACAATGGCGCAATCTCAGCAAGAAAGATCGCACAGGCAATCCCGAACGGCACTGCCATAACGAGCGATCCCACTGCGACATAGAATGAGCTGATGATCATCGGAAAGATCCCGTACGATGGCTTTCCGACTATCGGGAGGGGATTCCATTCCATCCCGAGACAGAACTTGGAGATCCCGATCTTTGCGATTAATGGAAGACCTTCTTTTAAGAGAAAGATCAGTATCAACGCAACAATTGAGATCGCAGTCGCTGCTGAGATGAATAGAAGGATTTCGATCACTCTCTCGCTGGTTTCCCTTTTCATGGTTGCAATAACTCTACAGGTATATAGCCTACCTTCTCCACGATCTCCTGCCCTTCGCAGCCGAGCACGAAATCAAGGAATGCCTGTTCGTCAGCATCTGGCTCCCCTTTCGTTACCATCCACAGCGTCCTTGATACCGCATACCTGCCGCTCACAACGTTTTCCGGTGTCGGCTCTATTCCATCGAGATTCAGAGACTTAACCTCCGAATTGAGATATCCGATGGATATAAAGCCGATACTATGCTCATCCCCTGCAATGGTTGCCCTGATCTTGCCATTGGAATCCTGGATGATTGCTCTACCAGTTATCTCCTCTCTTATGGGCATCATGACCGCCTGCTCAAAGCATCCTCTTGTACCCGAACCCGCCTCTCTGGAAACGACAGTTATGCTTGAATCCGTGCCTCCTACCTCTTTCCAGTTCGTAATCGTTCCTGCATAGATGCCCTGCACCTGCGTGAGTGTCAGACCGCCAACCGGGTTTTCCGGATGGACGATTACGGCAATGCCATCACGTGCGATCGCATGCGGCATCAGATCCGGGTATAGCTTCAGTTCGGACGGTTTCAGATCGCGGGATACGCATCCTATGTCTACGGTTCCAGCAGCAACCGCTCTTATACCATGCGATGATCCTCCGCCTGAAACATCGATCCTGCTGCCAGGATGTTCTTCCATAAAAATGCGTGCACACTCCTCTCCGATCGGTAGAACAGTCGTCGATCCAGCGATCTGCAGTTTTACCGCATCACTGTCACGGTCGATACAGCCAGATCCGGATATCGTGATCGCTGTGATCAGCAGTATTGACATGATGATCTGTCTTTGCATCAGATATCGCCATCATCACGTATGTGATCGGGGTATATGTACCTTACCTTAATAAGTATATAGTAACTCCTTATGGTATATATTTTTCAGGCTGCAGGATCAGGCAGGTACCAAGACCTCTTCTACGACACTGTCGATTTTTCCAGTGAAACCACTATATCCTTAAGTTTAACCGCAGAGCACGCGGAGAACGAGAGAGACATCAGAAAACCCAGCGAGGATTGGAACAGTCTTAAAACTCTGCGTCCTCTGCGATCTCCGCGGTGATAAATCACTGGATTTTTAGACAGTGCCCTCTTCTACGTTCGGGCAATCTCTGATACCGGCAATCAGCGGATGATCCCATTCACAGACAACCGTAAACGATGCATCCGGATTTAGTTCGATCAAACGAAGCGTATTTCGGAGGGCTACCCCGATCGCATCATAATCCGGTTCTGATACCTCTGCGTTGAACGGGTACGTCTCACTGAGTTCTATTGGATATGCACCGAATGGTGGTTTCAGATTGAGAACATTGTCAAATCGATCCTCACCCGAGATCTTTCGTGTGCGAACAAGCACGGTTCCGTACAGATCGAATCGGTCAAGTCGCTCTCTGAATCTGAGAACCTCTGCACGGTATGATGATTCGCTCCCGCAGTAAAAGAACGTTGACTTTTGAATCGGATCCAGCGTTTCAATCCAGTCTGCATGATTAATTGCGCGCTTAAGTCCATCAAGCAATCTCGGATGCGCTCTGCACCTGCGCTCTACGAGTTCCCAGAGGTTGCCTTCAACGATGCACTGCTTTATGAGGCGTATCTCTGTAAATGTTGCGTAGAGATTGTGTTTTGCAAGTGGAATGTAATTTCCACCAGCAAATTCGTCTTTCAACTCATCTGCGGTATACGATGTGCATATTGGACACGAGCATGGAAGATACTGGAGACCAGCCAGATGGTACGTTCCATCCGCGGTGAGATACCTTCCGTCTCTTGCGTACAGCGCATAAGCTGCCGAATCGAAGAGATCGCAGCCAAGCGCAACAGCGAGCGCAAACATCACAGGATGCCCTGCACCGAAGAGATGGACAGGTGCGCTCGGGGGCAGTCCCTTCTTCGATGCCACAATTGCGTCCACCACATCAGCAAACCGGTAATTAACAAGCAGGGGCACAACCGCGCCGATAGGATACACATCAAAACCGATATCAGAAAGATTATGCGCACATTCGTATCGCAGATCAGGATAGTTTGAGCCCTGCACTGTTCCTGCGAGGAGCATCTGACCTGCCAGTTCATGCGCCTCTTTGCACCGCCTGACCGTTCTTCTCATCTCGGATTCGGCACGTTCATATCGTGCATCAGGTGGTGTCGGGATGTCGAGGGGCACACCGATGTCTGTTCCAATCTCCTGCTGGAATCTTACGATTTCGTCTGATGTTACATCGATATCATGATATACCGACAACTGGTACGATCCGGAGTCTGTCATGATTGCGCCATCAAAATCAAGCAGGGAGTGCACGCCTTTTTTTACCGCATGACTCTTAAGTTCCGGATTTCGGTAGATGATGTATGCGTTGGTGATTATGATCTCTGCTCCGAATTTCGTAAGTTCGGATGCCGGTATCATCTGTATGTTTGGATTGACAACAGGCATGACTGCCGGGGTCTCGATTCTTCCATGTCTGGTATACAACCGTCCGATCCTGCCTGCTGAATCCTTGTGTGTGATTTCGAAGTGTGACATGATTGTTAGTTAGAACCTATCTGAAAAGTTGCCAGCCACACGATTGCAGAGTCTGTGAGGCAGCAGCAAAGCCATTTATACGAGATTTCCGTGTTAACCTTGTGTGATCTTATGGTTCTTATATCAACAGGATATCGAGTATGTTCATAAAATCACCAGATAGACGGTGTGACCGAGATATTCCTTGGGCAATCGATTTTGGCGCTGTTTCCAAATTTCGTTACCCTCCGAATAAAGAATCCCTGAATTTCATCAAGTCCGGTTCTGTGAGGGGCTCATAGTAACATCGGAGCCAATGCTCTGATAGGAGGCGCGCTATGAGCTCTACTCGACAGGTAGTGCAAGAAATTGTGTAGGGAACAATGGTTTGGTGAATTGCTTCGCGGGCAGTCTGACCACGGCAGTCCTGAACGTAACAACTCACCTTTGAGAAGTTGATCTGTTTTTAGCCTTTCCGTTGGGTGACACTTCAAGTTTTTTTCAGACACGGATTAACACGGATTAACACGGATTTATTGTTAATTGGGATCAGTTTTAA
>JAYEGV010000200.1:0-5991 GCA_034659235.1 Methanobacteriota archaeon | reverse complement strand
AGTTTCAAACCTGGAAAAGGCACTGACTCCTTTGAGAGGCTTCGAAACATCTCGTAGCCATCTGACCGGACAACAGCTACGAAACTCTCGATCTCATCTCTGGGTATGAGGTATTTCACCAGAACCCGGGTAAATATCTCCACAGATGTCTCAAACTCCTCAGGAATGACGTCGTCAGCCCCCAGTTCATATAAGGGCTTCATCTCCTGTAGATAGCGCGTTCTTACAATGATATGAACCTTCGGATTAAGTCTCCGAGCAATTGCGGTAATTCTGCGGGTTGCAGCAGGGTCGGAGATGGCTATCACCACAATTCTTGCATCTTTTAGGTCTGCGTGCTGAAATACCGCCTCATGGGTCGCATCGCCATAATAGATTGGCTCACCCTTTGCCTGTTCTGCCATTACCATCTCCGGGTCCATTTCAACGATCACATAAGGGATATCTGCTACCCTGGCAGCCCGTGCTACATTTCTACCGTTCGCGCCAAAGCCGATTATGACGAGGTGATCTTTTTTGCGAGCACGATTTATCTCAGGCATCTGATACAAGCCTGATATCAATCTTTCCGGCAGTGGTAACCGCAAGGCAATGTCTGCTATGCGAGGCGCAAGTGCTATACAAAATGGTGTTGCCGCCATCGTCAACACAGAGACAATCAGAAAAAGCTGATAGGTATCTCCGTCAAGTAAACCGTATTCAATACCTGTTCTTGAGAGAATGAAAGAGAACTCACCGACCTGACAGAGTGCAAGCCCAACTAAAATCACATTACGAAGTGGAAATCCCAATAAAAATGCTACAAAGCAAGCGATAATTGTTTTTAAGGATAAAACGCCAAAAACAATCAGCAAAATGAGCCCGGGCTGCTGGAAAAGAAAATCGATATCCAGCAGCATCCCGATCGAGACAAAGAAGAAGCTCATAAAGACGTCCCGGAACGGTAACACATTACCGAGCGCATGATGGCTATATTCTGACTGGGAGATGATCAAGCCTGCCAAAAATGCACCCAGTGCAAGGGAAAGTCCCATACTGGAGGTCAGCCACACAACTGCGAGACATATCGTAAAAATGCTCAGCAGGAACAGTTCCCGGCTCCGAGTCCTGGCGATCTGATACAGCGCATGCGGCACAATCCATTTGGCACTAACGATCACCAACAGGATGACACCGATTCCTTTGATCGCAAGAACGAGGAGGGATTCGCCTAAATTCCCTGTTGCTCCAGCCAGTAGAGGCACAAACAGCATCATCGGAACGATAATAACATCCTGGAAGAGCAGGATGGCAAGCGTTGCTCGCCCGTGGGGGCTATCAATCTCAGCCCTTTCCTGGATCAGTTTGAGCACAATCGCCGTGCTGCTGAGGGCTATAAGAAATCCTATGAAGACCGATTCACCAAAGGATGGTCCGATTTGTACGGCTATTACAAAAACAACCAGAATGGTCACCAACACCTGTAGTGAGCCGCCCATCAGGATCGATTTCTTGATCTGTAACATGCTTTTGAGTGAGAACTCAAGTCCGATAGCAAAGAGCAAAAGCACAACCCCGACTTCAGCCAGAATTTCAACCTCCTGAATCGCTTTTACAAGCCCAAGTCCGTGAGGTCCTGCCAGTATCCCGGTCAGGAGAAATCCCACGATTGCCGGTACCCGGATCAGATGGAATATAAAGAGCACAGCGATGGATAGTCCGAATATGATGACGATATCATTCAGTAACGGTATATCCATAATCTAACATGCTCCCGATTTCGTATTGAATATAACCTCAACGATGAGTGCATAACTTTTGTACAAATCAGATCGCTTTCATCGCGTCCTTGTGAACATCTCTATATCCTCCATCAGTGTTCGGTTAAGGCTCAACTACTCTTCCAAACATGGACATTCCGATAACAGTGGGCGCTTTTCGGGTCATCAGCATATATTCGATAGAAGTATATAAAATTTTTTATTATTTTTTGTAGAGAATTTATTTCCCCTGTTTTACCCAAGCTACGCTCACGTAGCGTGCTTCAATTGATCAGAAATGCAGTTACATGAATGAGCGAATAGCTTTTGTGCAACGATTGCGGTTGGGCAAAGATATTAGGGAGGGGATAAGCACACAGGTGGATCTCTTGGGGTGCTTAACCGAACACGCATGCTATATCCTCTGTTCAATTTCTCTTCTTCCAGCAATCACAAACAATCCCGCTGCCAGAAACCCGATCGCTGCCCCATATATGAATGTCGCACCCGGGGCATACTCGCCAAGTATTCCGGCGATGACGCTTGCCGGAAGCGTGGCAATACCAATCATCGTATGGAAGACACCAAGCGCTGTTCCACGCAACTCCGGTTCCACAAAATCGGATGCGTAAGCACGCTGTGTGCCATCGATCAGTGCCTTGAAGGTGCCATACAGTGCAAATAGAATGATATACGCTGTCATCGATCGAAAGAGTGCAAAACCCATACATGTAACCCCAAACAAGGAATATCCAATGATAAGTACGTTTCTTCGTCCGATTTTGTCAGATAGATTTCCGCTCGGGATTGAAAATATTGTATAGGTAATATTAAATAACATATAAAGTGCACTAACTATGATCAGCACCATCATCACAAACTTCGGATCGGTCCCGGCGAGTCTGCCGATCTCCTCGATATGCACTCCCCTTTCACCAAGCAGAAAATCAGTTGCACGCAGGATGAAGAACATGTATGTGAAGTTTCCAAGCGCAAAGATCGTTGCTATGACCACGTATATGCGAAACGATCTCGGGAGCGCACCGAAACTTGCGCGCATGGATCGCATGTTATGCTCGATATTATCTTCACGTACCCCATGCAGCGGCACCAGTGCAAAGAACGCGATGATCCCGGCAATTATGAAAATATACTGGTAGATGATTCCAAATTCCAGTTCAAAGAACCAGAAGTAGAGAAGTACAAGAATGGCAAGCATCGAACCTGCGATCGCGCCTGCGGAATCCATCGCGCGATGAACTCCGAATGCCCAGCCTCTCTTATCAAGAGGCGATGAATTTGCGATGATTGCATCCCTCGGAGCAGCTCGTAAGCCCTTTCCTGTGCGCTCTCCGGTCCTCAATATTAGAACGTGATGCCAGGATGTCGCAAAAGCATACAGCGTCTTCGAGATCGATGATGTCAGATATCCCGCAAAAACAAAGATCTTCCTTTTTCCTGTTCTGTCCGAGAAATAGCCTGAGATCACCTTGAGGATGCTTGCAGCGCTGTCGCCTATGCCGCCGATCAGTCCGACCGCATGGTATGTGCCGCCGACATGCATGATGAATAACGGCAGGAGCGGTCTGATCATCTCGCTGCTCGTGTCAGTCAGGAAACTGACGATTCCAAGCAGGAAGATATTGGCACTGATCCCGTATTTCCGGATGATTTTTTTAAACATGATTCGAGAAGCATGATACCTGAGCGTCCTCAGGATATCGGAAGAATGATGGTCCTATATAAGATGATAGTTTGACCAGTTAAATGTTAATGCCATGTAAGAACAAGTTGATATCATGCAACTTGATCGTTTCACATTAAAAGCACAGGAAGCGCTACAGAACACCCAAACAATCGCAACTGAGTACAATCATCAGTATATCGACTGCGAGCATCTATTACTTGCGCTGCTCCGGGAGAAGGATGGTCTAACCCCAAGAATACTTGCGAAGATGGATGTTCTGCCAGAGATACTGATAGAAAAACTTGAACAACATCTTTCCGAGCAGCCGCAGGTGACAGGCATAACCGAGATATATGCTACCCAGCGGTTGAATAAAGTCCTTGTTTCCGCAGAGAAGGAAGCAAAGAGACTGAAGGATGATTACATAAGCGTAGAGCATCTTCTGATTGCGTTAATCGATTCCGATGGCGCATGTGGAAGATTCCTTCGGGAGTCAGGCGTAACAAAGGATGGACTGATGAACGCCCTTCGTGAGATCAGAGGAAGCCATAGAGTGACATCACCATCGCCAGAGGCAACTTATGAGGCGCTGCAGCAGTACGGGATCGATCTGACAGCGCTTGCAAGGGAAGGAAAACTTGATCCGGTCATTGGAAGGGATGAGGAGATCAGAAGGGTGATCGAGATTCTCTCCAGGCGGAGAAAGAACAATCCGGTGATGATCGGCGAGGCTGGTGTTGGTAAAACAGCGATTGCCGAGGGATTGTCCCAGAGAATCGCAAATCAGGATGTGCCTGAGGGGTTGAAGACAAAAAGCATCATCGCTCTTGACATGGGTTCGCTTCTGGCAGGCGCAAAGTTCCGCGGCGAGTTTGAGGAGCGGCTGAAGGCGGTACTAAAGGAGATCGCTGACTCTGCAGGAGAGGTTATCCTCTTCATCGATGAACTGCATACCGTTGTCGGAGCTGGTGCTGCCGAGGGTTCGATGGATGCGAGCAATCTGATGAAGCCGATGCTCGCAAGAGGCGAACTGCACTGCATCGGAGCAACAACGATCAATGAGTACCGGAAATACATCGAGAAGGATGCTGCGCTCGAACGCCGTTTCCAGCCCGTGTTAATCGAGGAACCTGATGTTGAGGACACGATCTCTATCCTGCGTGGACTGAAAGAACGGTACGAGGTGCATCACGGCGTCCGGATCAGGGACGCTGCGCTTGTATCGGCTGCGGTACTGAGCAACCGGTACATCTCAGATCGTTTTCTTCCTGATAAGGCGATCGATCTCGTGGATGAGGCAGCGGCAAAGCTCAGAACAGAGATTGACAGCATGCCTGCCGAGCTGGATGAGCTCAAACGCCGCATCATGCAGCTCGAGATCGAACGCGAGGCTCTGAAGAAGGAGAGCGATGCGAAATCACTGGAACGGCTCGAGCATATAGAGCGAGAACTGGCAGACCTGCGCGGCGAGTCAGACAGCATGGAGGCGCAGTGGCAGGCAGAGAAGGAGGCGATCTCGAGGATTCGATCGATCAAGCGGGAGATCGAGGATATGAAGGTTCAGATCGAACTTGCGGAACGAGAATACAATCTGAACCGTGCAGCAGAACTGAAGCACGGAAAACTTCCTGCACTCGAACGGGAGTTCAGGGAAGAGGAAGAGCGGCTCCGGGAGAGGCAGACCAGATCAATGCTTCTTAAAGAAGAGGTGGATGAGGAGGATATTGCTGAAGTCGTGAGCAGGTGGACTCGTATTCCTGTGAGCAGAATGATGCGGGGGGAGCGAGAAAAACTACTGGATCTGCCAGAGGAGCTGCATCATCGGGTTATTGGGCAGGATGAGGCTGTTCAGGCTGTATCTGATGCGATACTCAGAGCCCGTGCAGGGATTGCTGACCCTAACCGTCCGATCGGAAGTTTCATCTTCCTAGGTCCGACAGGGGTTGGAAAGACAGAACTCAGCAAAGCGCTTGCGGAATCGCTCTTCGATTCCGAGAGCAACCTGATTAGAATCGATATGTCCGAGTACATGGAGAAGCACACGGTTGCACGGCTGATCGGTGCACCTCCAGGATATGTCGGATATGAGGAAGGAGGGCAGTTAACAGAAGCGGTTCGGAGAAAGCCGTACTCTGTGATCCTCTTTGATGAGATCGAGAAGGCTCACCGTGATGTCTTCAACATCCTCCTGCAGATTCTTGATGATGGCAGGCTCACTGATTCGCATGGGAGAACAGTCGATTTCAAGAACACGGTACTGATCATGACCTCGAATATCGGGAGTGAACATATCCTTCGTCATCTGGAAGCCGGGGCTGAAACCGAATATGCGTACGGAGATTTTGCGGCTGAGACCGCGACATATAAGGGGATGAGGGAGATGGTTCTGGAGGATCTTTCCCATTATTTCAGACCTGAATTTCTGAACCGGGTCGATGAGACCGTTGTGTTCAGGGCGCTAACAAAGGAGCAGCTGGTGGCGATTGTGGATATACAGATCGGGTATCTCTCGGATCGTCTGAAGGATCAGCGGATTGAACTTCTGGTTACTGATGATGCGAAGAA
>JAYEGV010000199.1:0-5995 GCA_034659235.1 Methanobacteriota archaeon | reverse complement strand
AACTGCACAACAACGAGGAATTCCGGGGTGTGCTCAACCCAAAGTCCGGCAAAAGTTTTTACCTCCTTCGTACTCAGTTCCGCATCCAGTTCCCCTGCAATGTCTTGAAGTTGGAATCGGCGGAGAGATTCGTCAATACTAACTCCTGTATTTGATGCATATCCTTGTGCATCATACAACAGTGGATCCTTATCATCCAATGCAGGTTTTCCACCACTATCCTGTCCTTGAGCGTTCACAACTGTTAACTTTTTTCCTTCTTCACCAGCCATAGCTGGCAAAATTGCCGCTGCTATGAGCAGCGCAGCAAGCAACCCCGCGGCTGCTATTCCGAATCCTTTCGGTTTCATTGTTCCTTTCATGTCGTTTTACCTCCTTTGGTTTGTGTTCTATCTCTCCCGGAGGCACGACCAAAAACCTTGATAAGGCGTAACTTGATCATGCCTTCAGACAGTTCTCGGGGTTTACCAGTTGAACCCCGCAAATCATCCTCTCGCATCGCATCCATATAAGTTTTCTATGAAAAGTCTCTAACTGATTTGAAATTCGCCAATCGACCCAGCAAAACAAAAATCACCTGATAGACAATCCAAGTTCATAATATTTCCCATTATATTCAACACATTTCTCTTCGGTTAGATTGCTTATGTTCACCATGAATTTGTACTGTAAATATTTTGCCTTCATGTGGTCTACAATGATCATATCCCTGCGTAACATGCGTGAAAGTGGCTTTTCTCCTTTGATCGCCTCTACAAGAACAGGATGCTCCTTAAAGTCCTGTTCTGTGAGGTGTATCACTGTTCCATTTCGAGCCACACTCTCATTTACTTCATGCACGTGGATTACACATGCTCCTGGCGGGTCATAATCATAAACTACCCGCACGGCCAATATAATTATAAAAATTATTAACACAACCTTCCACCATTTTAAACCGCTCATGCTGTATATTCCTATATTTTATTTTCAGGATATCCTGGTGGCGTTGGCGCAGGAAATTGTGAACCAACCGATACTACATCTCCGCTGTATGTCACGAAAACATTCACACGTTTATGCGTTCCATTAACTATCTTAATCGAAACTTGATACATCTCCTGTCCATTAAAAACGGCTTTGCTCACATCGTAAACTTCATAATCGCTGTTATTTATCATAATAAGAGTCTTTGAATCGTTTAAGGCAATGCACACAGCATCCTCTTCACTGATTTCCTTGTTCTCAAGACATCCACTTAACAAAATAGATGTAAATAAAATAAAAATAGCAAGTATGGGGGTCAAAATCCCATACCGATTGCCTGATCCAACAATTTTCTTTCGATCCATACGTATCATGTTAGTCTATCCATGTGACCGATTCTTTTGTGTCATTATAAAAAATAAATTTAATATTCTCTTTTTGTTTTACCATCTCAGCCTTTTTAACGGCTATGATGCAGTATGGGTGCGTCACTATCTCATAAGATGGCGTATCTGACATGTTTACCATAACAGTCATCGTATTCTGAGACCGTGTGATATTCTCGATATGAATGTCATACCCGTAGGCAGGTTTGGTGCCCCGAAATACCGCTATCGCAAGATAATTCTCAAAATCTTGGGTAGGTGGTCTGAATACCATGTATTCATCATTGAATCTATTCCATTCATCGACGTCTGTTATTATAAGAGCCATTGGATCGTCTCCCATAACATCCATCCCATATTGATATCTGCACCGACCTCCCTGTGCAAATGTCACGAATGTGATCTTCTCTGCGCAGGGCGGTATATCAGGAGGTTTCAGGGTTCCATGTTTTTCGGTGTACAATTTTTGCGCGTTTTCTTTGATTTGATCACTCTGTGAGAGATTGGACAACAGATAACTCCCGTTGTTGTACGATAGAATCAATTCTTTTATGTCATTATAAAAAATAAATTTAATATTCTCTTTTTGTTTTACCATCTCAGCCTTTTTAACGGCTATGATGCAGTAGGGCTGTGTCACTACACTGGCATAACAGTGCCTTGGCATGTGTTCTGACATGTTTACCATAACAGTCATCATGTTCTGAGACCGTGTAATATTCTCGATATGAATATCATACCCGGAAGCAGGTTTGGTGCCCCGAAATACTGCTATTGCAAGATAATTCTCAAAGTCCGGGGTGGGTGGTTTGTACATCATGTATTCATCATTGAATTTATTCCATTCACCTGTGTCCGTGATTATAAGCGCCATTGGATCGTCTCCCATAACATCCATACCATATTGATATCTACAATCATCTCTCTGTGCAATTGTCACGAATGTTATCTTCTCTGTGCATGGCGGTGTATCATGATCGACACACCCACTGCAGATCAATACAAAAGTTAATCCGATTAATATTATTATTTTATTCATTTTTGGTTATCTCCAAATCCTTCTGTCAAATTGCTATTAGGCGAAATATCTCCATGAATATCATTCACAGCAAAATCAAAGACAATAAAAATCCCTATAACAGTCGTCATTAAATGCCTTTTTCTTCTCATAAATCCCCCATCAATCCCGTTATGCTTATTATTGACCCTTTTTTGTTTCATGTTGTTTTACCCCTTGTAGGTTTATGTTCTATCTCCTGACTTCCGGCGGTGCTCGGAATTCATCAGTTGAACCATGAAAATTACTCATGCCACCACGAACAATCCACCAATCTGGCTTTTATCATCGCCTTCTCATAGTACAGCCAATAGGGTGCATTCGGATGCCAGAGTTGATATCCATAGCCTATATTCACTTCGTAGCATTTTGCATCTGCTTTGCCGTGTGTCACCTTTGTATAGTCCACGGTTGTGTTTGCCTTGGGTATTCCGGGGATGTCAAAAGGTATTGCAATCGTCTTGGCCGGAAATACCGGAACAGTGAATGGCATTAGTGGATAGCCAGTATAAGATCCGCTATGCTCTATCAGGCTAAGATCTCCTGTTCGATGGTATAATACAGCCTTCTCTCCGAGATTACTTACTTCAACAACGAAGCACTCTTCACCATCCACCGAACGAACATCTGTGACTTCAAACCTCCATTTGATTGGCCCAAACCATGGAGGATAGGAAACAGCAATATGATCTGCACGTTGACTGACTTCCACCATCCACCAGTCTCCAACCTCCCACTCTGGCTTTTGCAACTCTGTCGCGGAAGGACCGAAAAACCTTTCCTGAATCGATGGCTGTAGATCGAATGCTTTTGTCCCTATATCCTTAATAGGTTGTGTATAGTCGATTGAATACGGTTTGAGGTAAAACATCACTTGTCCAGGTTTACCAGTTTTATTTTCTACTTGAATGGGCGCAGCTATAACTTGAGATATTAAATAATGCCTACCATCCGCTAAATATATTGCAATATCATAATCCGAAGACATCGAACGCTCCAGAGGCATCTCAACGTGTTCAGCAGTCATCCCCCTATTAAAAAGCTCTGTAAACGAATTCAGCTCGTCTAAGATTTGTTCCACCGGCACTTTCTTGGTACTTTGGTAGATATATTTGTCCCCATCATACACGCCGATTTTTAGTTCAGCTTCGCCATCGATTATATGAATGTAGAGATGATCTACATCGTGGCCATTATGTGCCTCGATTCTTGTTATTTTGAATCGTGGCTCTTTGAACATATCGTCTTCCAACGTTGGGTCTAACTCAAATACTTTTGCAGATAGGTCTCTCAATGGAGTAAAATAGTCAATTGAATGACGTGCTATACAGAACGATGTCCCATTGGCTTTATCCGATATGCGAATTGGTCCACCGCAAAGTTGATAAACGCGATATCGTGTATTATTTTTGAGGTCGATTTGAATGATATACTCAGGCACTCCCGGAACCGGTGGAAACGGTTCGGAAACACGCGGCGCTCTAAAACTCTCCTCAAATCTTGATAGAAATAACTCTAATTCGTTTTCTACCAGTTGTACAGGTGCATCCTTGACCTCGTGAAAATCCAATGTGGCATGTCTGTGTCTTATCATATCATGTCTTTTCATTTCTAATTCTATGTGTGCATTATCCTCATGCAACGAGATAGTGAGAAGATCTGCACCTGTTTCTTCATGCCCTACAAATGTCACGTGTATCGTACTTATATCCTCAACTGGAAAACCCGCCTTATGATTGGGATGTCCAATACACCCTGCAGTTATCACTAAGCATAATAATATAAATATTATCCATATATCAGTATATCGCTTCATTCACCGCTCCATGTCTGGACCACCCTGTGTGTATCCATATCAACGAGCGCTGACATCGATGCATCCGCCCACGTCACGCTCAGGCAGGTCTTTGCCGCATAAAACTTCTCTGTCGTCTCCGGAAGAATCCGCCGGACAGTCGGAGTGCCTGTATTGCCAGATAGCGCACCTGCGATCCCTGGATCCTGCATCGCAATCCCGATAGCATCCTGTCTCGTCGATTCGGGAATCGCTTTGAGTAGGTAGCCGGTCCTGGCGAGGTGGTCGTCGTATATGAACTCATATCGGTCAAGATATCCGCACGCAGACGATGTGGCAGATACACGGAGGCGCATCGCACCCTCCTTCTCCACGACCGAGACGGTCACATTGTCATACACCATGCCCGGATGCGGGGCGATCTGGTGCGAGAGTTCGGTCTCGATCATCTCATGACCGGCAGGCGGCGTGCCCGCCCATATAATTCTGTATGATTGGATCTTCTTTTCCGTGTCTGCGATGCAGCCTGCGCCGATGATCAGTGCAGTTGAGATCGCTATCACAGCCAGTATCGTTGCATTCTTCATATTATCGCCAAAAATAAAAATAAAAAATAAAAATAAGGCGCGATGGCTGCGCCTTAATCAGGGTCTCCAATCGTTATTGTGTACTCGAACCGCTCGGCATAGTGCGGGAGTATACCAAGTGTCCAGTTTCCAACAGCACCAACTACCGTGTATCGCTCGATGTAACTGGTATGGCTTTCATGATACGTCCCACTGCTGTCTACCTCCCATGGTGGAATGCATCCGCTGCCGCCGAGATCGACCGAGCCATGATAGGCGACCTTTGTAAGATCCGGTGTCACGTCATCCCCGGCTGGTCTTTCGAGGGTCACATCAAATGATGGCTCTTCTTCATCATCATTTCCATTTCCACATTCACCATACCTGCCCTGATCCGACCGGATTTCGATGGTTATGGGTGAATCGGTTTTTGTTGTGAATGTCTTGACGAAAGGCTCCGATGGCTGTGTCCATACCTCGAAACTCAGATGGACACCACCCATCCACTCATCAATGGAAGGATCATCGATACCCAGGTCGATCTCGCCATTGTACCTGCCCTTTGCACCATCGGGCACCGCGAGATGCAGACTGACAGTGGCAGTTCCACCTGCCGGCACTACAGATGGTGCGGTGATGGTGATCGCATCATCATCGAATGCCGGCAACATCATGTCATGCCGGTACATTCTCCCGCCCCCGATCTTCGGATCAATCCCGATGTCTTCCTCGCCGATGTTCTTCAGATTGACCTGATAATCGTATTCCTTACCAGATTCAACGCGATCATGGATATAGGAATTTTGAATCTGTATCACAGGCGGCTTCCACACACTGACGTGAAAGTCGAACGCATTGATGTATTGCGGATACGGCGTCGGATATGGAGTTGGCATCACATCGTCTGTGAATACGATCTGCACCCCGTAGTGCCCGCGATCCGCACCATCAGGGATGGTTATCTCGATCGTAAACTCTTTTTTGGCATCGGTTTTGAGTTCCGCGGATGCAGGTGTTACAGTAACCCAGGTCTCGTCAAAGATGTATTCGCTGTAGTGCTGACCTTTGACTATGGGGGCTACCGATATCGTCTTGTTGTCCCTGTTTGTCACCGTTACGGTGACCTTGTCGCTCTCGCCCGGCATCAACTCGGTATGGGAATGTCGCGGGCTGATCTGGAGTTTCGAAAAGTCCATATCTGCTGAAACTTCCATCGCAACTTCTG
>JAYEGV010000198.1:0-6055 GCA_034659235.1 Methanobacteriota archaeon | reverse complement strand
GACATGGTCTCGGCACACATCTACCGGAAAGTAGAGACTTGCCACTCAGAATCTGCTACGGCCACAAAAGTTCGAAAGACGGCAGAGACACATACTTGTATAAGTAATGGCGATATATGTGAACAGGAGGATTAATGTAAAGAGATAAACGTCAGACCCGGATAGAATTGATAAATCCTGCGCTCTATGAGCGTGGTTGGGTCGACTCCCTGATTCGAGAGGAGAATAATTGAAGCACAAACAAAAGAGGCAGCAGTAAATGATAACAGAAGAAGATAAAGATACGATCAGACGATGCGCTAAAAGATACAACGTCGAATCTGTCATCTTATTCGGTTCCTTGACGAGAGATGACATCGAATCCAATGATATCGACATCGGGGTAAAGGGGATCGAACCCCGGCTATTCTTCAAATTCTATGCCGAATTATTCAAAAGGTTACCAAAACCTGTCGATCTCGTTGATCTATCCAGAAAGTCGTTATTCAATGACCTTGTAGAAGAGACCGGGGTACGGATTTATGGATAAACTGCATAAACATATCCGAGATGAAACGGATCAAAGATCTGCCTGAATTCAGCCGTCCGAGGGAGAAGCTGAAAGAGAAGGGGGTTGAAGCCTTATCGGATGATGAGTTGGTCGCAGCAATCATTGGCAGCGGTGGTAAGGGGCTGGATGTGAGGTCTCTCTCCTCTAAAGTCGCTAAATTGATAACAAAAAAGAAAGGCGATCTGTCGTTAGAAGAACTCACGAAGATCGACGGTATCGGACTTGCGAAAGCGTCACAGATTTTAGCCAGTTTTGAGCTGGCAAGAAGGCATATCGTGAAGGAAACGATCAAAATAACCGAAGCTGAGGATGTGTTGCCTTTGATTGACTGGATCGCAAATAAGCAGCAGGAATATTTTATTTGTATCACTCTCAACGGCGCTAATGAAGTTATCGAGAATAGAACTGTGACCGTAGGGCTGCTGGACAGAAGTCAGGTACATCCGCGTGAGGTCTTTGCTGACGTGATCACTGATAGAGCCGCATCTGTGATCTTTGCTCACAATCATCCTTCCGGTGCGCTTGAACCCAGCAACAGCGATTTGAAGATTCAGGAGCAGTTGACAGAAGCCGGCAGGATTCTGGGGATCAAAGTGCTCGACCATATCATTATTTCCAAAAAAGGTTATTATAGTTTTCAGGAAAATGGCTTGGTTCATTGATTGGCTGTTTAGTGTGGCTGCACCGCAAACATCACCCCGCAGCATCTCCACAGAAATCGTTCGATTATGCACACCGGTTGCAACCAGCGCACGCATGATCCCGATATCACGCGCAGATCAAGGTCATCCACATCTCACGCCACAACTGAGTATCGTCCTGCAGTACCTGGAAACATCTCCTATATCCAGAAAATTATCGCCGATTCCGCGAATCCGGTTGAGATCGGTAGCATACGCATCATTCGGATTGAGTGTTCTCACGATCTTTATCGCATCCGATGTCTCGCACGAAGAGATCGTATTCAGCCGGTTCGATGTGCGAATTAATCGACGTGATGACCGATATCATATCAGAGCGCATGCATCTGGCGAATCTATTGACATGGAGAAGCACAGGTTCGATGTTGCCGTAAAGGCGGTCACATTCCATGATATGAAGATCGAACAGATGGATGGGGGTGCATGATACAGGGACTCCTTGATGTGTGAGGATCAAACCGCAACATTTAAAAACGATCGATCCGTATATCGCATGTCGCCGTGGAGGCGGCACAGGAGGCATTACATGTCACGAAGTAATGATCTGATAACCGAACGATATAATCCACAAGGCATGCGTGCGCACGCATTCCACCTATTTTCATGTGTTACCCTTATAATCACTGGCTGGTACATGGCAAAGCAGTTCAATATGTGTACGCTGGAGGCATGGCAGTTCATCCCTTATGAGAACCTGCGCCTGTTCCACATGTTTGCCGCGCTCATATTTATCATGGCAGTCTGGATATATATTCCATACAACCTCGTAACGAGCGGGCATCTTCTCTCGGAGATCTTCTTTATACCTGATATGATCCAGTTGAAGAATCTGGCTCTCAGTCTCGTTGGTAAGGCAGAGTATCCAAGATTTGTCATCGTTGATGAGGAGACCGGGCACTATAAGAACAAACTGCATCCATTCATCAAATTCATGGTGATACCAGAGAACATTGCGATAGTCCTGATTGTGATATCCGGTGTGATCATGTACGATCCCGAATATGCTTTCTGGCAGGGTTCTGTCAAACCATGGATTTTATACGTAGTCGGATACGTATCTCCATGGTTCAACATGTCTGCAATCGGATTCGTGCGCACGATTCATCTGTGGGCGATGTACTGGTTCGTTGTCGAACTCGCGCTGCACTTCGGATTCCTCGGAATGGATCCGAGAACCATGAAGTACTTCAATGCGATATTTGTACGTGGTACAGAGGAAATGGACCGGTACACCGAGATTGTCAGACAGCCGCACGAAGAGGAGATTAAGAAGCGAAAACATCCACTGGTCGTTCTGAAGTGAGAATCAAAGGAAAGGCATGGATATTCGGGGATGACATCGATACCGATGCGATCATCCCTGGCAAATACCTGCGCACCACTGATCTGCAGGTATTTGCCGATCATGTAATGGAGGGTGTCGATCCTGGATTTGCAGCGAAGATCGCAAAAGGCGATATCATCGTTGCAGGCAGGAACTTTGGGTGTGGTTCGTCCAGAGAGCAGGCTGTACTTGCGATCAAGTACGCTGGAATCGGATGTGTTGTGGCAGCATCCTTTGCGCGTATCTTCTTTCGAAATGCCATAAATATCGGTCTCCCAATAATTGAGACAGGAGAAGAGATTTCTTGCAAAGAGGGAGATATAATAGAGGTTGATATTGAAGATGGTACCATCAGGGTGGGTGACCATGAATATACAGGCACGAAGATGCCGGATTTTCTGCTCGAGATCCTGATTGACGGAGGTCTCGTTGCCCACCGCAAGAAACAGTCTGCGAGGAATCGGTTTGGCAGGCGATCAGACGCATATTCAAAGAGCAGCATTCTCTCGAATAAGAACCATCTGAATATGATCATTGATCTGGCATCACCAGAAGAGTCCGACAGAGTACTTGACATAGCGACAGGGAATGGGTTTCTCGCATTCGAGTTTGCAAAGAAGGTATCCGAAGTCGTTGGCTGCGATATGACCGAGGACATGCTCGATATCGCTGAAAGCATACGAAAGGAGAGAAAACTGGATAATGTCACTTTTGAGATGATGGATGCGGAATCGCTCGGATTCGAGGACGAGTCGTTTGATATCGTGTCATGCAGATTCGCGTTCCACCATTTCACAAGTCCGGAGAAGGTGATATCAGAGATGGTACGTGTGTGCAGAGGAAAAATCGTGCTCGTGGACGGACTCTCCTCTGAAGATCCTGTGAAGAGCGAATATCACAACAGAATCGAGCAGATCCGTGATCCCTCCCATGTCCGGCTGTATTCACAATCAGAACTGATAAGAATGCTTCAGGATGCCGGACTCAGGATTATTCATGCAATAGACTGGGATGCCGACTTCTATTTTGATGAGTGGATGAAGATTGCCGATCCGGGAGAGGAGATCGTCGAGCAGATCAGACATACAATGATCGATTCCATCGAAGATGATAAAACCGGTCTCAATGTCCGTTTTAAAGATGATAAAATGCTTTTTACTTATGCTACGGTGATTCTGGTGGCTGAGAAGGAGAAATGATTGTGATGTGGGACGATGACACCAGATAAACTCGGCGGGGCACACACCACAATCATCGGCGGCAGAACCGGAAAGAAGGCGGTAGAGATCGTAGCGCGGCATCATAAGGTGAAACGGATCATCCCTTCGGTTATCAGCGTCAAGGGATTCGCTGGCGGAAGAACCATAGCCAAGGTGCTGCGCTCTGACGGACGGGGCAATCTCCGCCTCCTGATCTCATCCGGCACGTCAGCGCAGGAACTGCGTATCATCACAACAGTGGGTGGTTTTCTGGCAGGGGAAACGTTGAGACGCGAGTTGAATGAGATGCTTTCAGAGGTACTGGACATATAAAGGTACTTGTTCAATAAGTTGTGGTTCCATATAGCCTCATCTGCGTTCATTCGCGTTTATCTGCGGTTGATTAAGGAGATCACATCTGAAATTAACCGCAGATGGACGCAGATACACGCAGATAACCATACGATATTGAGCATGTTCATATAAAGTGCGTGTCCACCTATATTCATCCCGATGGGTCCCTGGGCAAATGTTGTTATCGATCCGGACACCTGCGGATGCGGGATGACCCGCTGATGCCCCAGACTTCATTTCCACGAGTCCTCAAAACATTCTGACATCAACGCCCCCTTCCGTCAGCGTCTCATTCTCCCCGATCGCAACCAGACCATCTGCATACCCAATTGACGTGATCAGACCCGACCCCTTAAACGTGGGATATGCAACCCCCTCTACCAATTTAACCGGAAGATAGCGGCGCATCCCGTACTCCGATGTCACCTCTTCTGACAGTCTTGCACGCCTTATCTCCGTAACAAACGGATGATGTGCCATCCGCAACAGCATCGGAGGCAAAAATACATGAGCGCAGACCAGACAGGATGTCACGTTTCCTGGAATACAAAGAATCGGTTTCTCACCGATTGTGCCAGCAAGAATCGGCATACCCGGACGCATTCTGACCCTGTGAAAGAGTACCTCCCCAAGCTCTGATACAACGATCGGCATGAGGTCTTTCTTCCCGGATGAGATACCTCCGGAAGTCAGAATGACATCGCACTCAGCTGCCTCCTTTATTTTCTGTTTTATTTGCCCAATATCATCGGTCGCGGTTCCCATAAAAACGGGTGTACCGCCAGACTGTGCAACGACTGCTGAGAGCGCAATCGAGTTCACATCATTGATCATGGCGAGTTCATCGCCTGTGGAGATGATCGCAACGGTGGGCACATCATACACCAAAACAATCCTGATGCCCAGTGCCGCAAGGATTCCGATATTCCGGTCATTTACGATGCAACCCTCCCTCAAAACAGTCTCTCCTCGCTTTATATCACAGCCCTTCTCTGAAATATTCGATTCCTTTCCGGGTTCGTAAACTATTACGTCGTCTCCGGTTTTTTCTGTGTTTTCAACCGGAATGACGAGATTTGCGCCCGCCGGAATCTTCGCACCGGTTGCAACCCATACGCATTCACCTCGTTCAACGATCAGTTCTCGATCGTCCCCCGCGTGCATCTCTCCTGCCAGCTTAAACCTTCTGCCATCGAGATCTCTATCTCTGATGGCATATCCGTCCATCTCTGACCGATCAAAAGACGGAACATCGATCCCTGCAACGATGTCCTCTGCTATAACACGTCCGAACGAATCTTTTAGTTTAACAGAGGTTCTCCGGTCAAGAGTGAAACGGTTCAGGATCTTTGTCGCATCATCTACTGAGATCATAATATCACATGAACCGATGTCGCTTTAAACATCAATAGAACCCGGTCCCCGCCTCCCAGCCCAAGATCACGCACCGCAAGCCTTGTTATGTCAACAGACATCTCATCACCTCCTACATCAACGAGAACCCGCATCAAGGGACCGTTTGGGAATATGCTGACGATTATACCCGCGATCTCATTTCTTGCGCTCCGCACGCTTGTATTTCGATCAGGCTTAATCAAGGTGATCTCTTCTGGTCTGACACACGCTTTCACACGGGTTCCAACGCTTGATGGCATAAAAACAGTGGTCAGATCGAAATTTTCTGTCGAGATCTGCGCAACCCCGTTAGCCTCATCCAGCGCGGCAATCGCCCCCTCGAATATGTTCTTCATGCCGATAAACCTCGCAACAAACTCTTTTTCCGGCTTATAAAAGATCTTCTCAGGCGTTCCTGCCTCCTCGATCCGCCCAGTGTTCATGACCGCTATCCGGTCACCAAGCGCCATCGCTTCTGCCTGATCGTGCGTCACATAGATGCTTGTTATCCCGATATCCCGCTGTAACTGTG
>JAYEGV010000197.1:0-6075 GCA_034659235.1 Methanobacteriota archaeon | reverse complement strand
ATACACAATCCAATTACAGGGAAGATTGGAGCATCGGCTTCGCGCATCGATTTCGATAGCGCGTCGATGATATGGTACGCGCAGAGACGAATTTTATAGGGGGAAATTAAATGAACAAGAATAAATCAGCGTATATTCTCGCGATATCGATTCTATTAACCATGACCTGCGCAGTTTCGGCAGGTTTGGATGATGGATTTGTATCACAGGATGAAATTACAAGAATAGATGCCATACATACGGCAATAGAAGCAAATGGGAGCAACTGGACTGCGGGCACAACATCTGTTTCCGGGCTTTCGATAGAGGAGAAGAAGAGATTGTGCGGCGCAAGGATTGCTCCGGTTCCGGAGAATCTCACTGTGCTGCACCCGCCTGTTGGCGTGGGTGTGCCTTACGGCACATTTGACTGGCGTAATAATGATGGAAAGAACTGGATGACACCGGTTAAGAATCAGGGATCATGCGGTAGTTGCTGGGCATTCGGTGTGATTGGTGCGGTGGAGGCGATGATCAATATCGATGCAGGCGATCCGGCGAACGATGTTGATCTGTCAGAACAGTGTCTTGTGTCAGATTGCTGCAACGCCGGAGATTGTGGTGGTGGATATCCAACCGGTGCTCTTGCTTACATCAGAGATCACGGGGTGTCGAATGAAACATGTTTTTCATACAGGGCAAGTGACAGCGCATGTGCTCCATGTGATAACTGGACAGAATATACATGGAAGATCGAAGACTTTGCATATGTCAACTCCACGACCGATGCTTACAAATGGGCTCTCCGGGAATATGGTCCGATGTCGGTGGTATTGAAGGTGCCTGATGACTGGTTCTACTATACCGGAGGAATCTATGAACCTGTTGTATCGTTTTCAGATGGGGTCGGCTGGGCGAATCACTGCGTTGTGCTGGTCGGGTACAACGATACCGGAGAGTACTGGATCATCAAGAACAGCTGGGGCAAATACTGGGGAGAGGATGGTTATGCCAGGGTCGAATATGGAGATCTTGAAAAATATAACTATGGATATGTGGTGGTAAATACAACATGTCCTAGCGCACCAGTGATACTGGTTGATCCCGTCGAGATCAATGTAACAGTGCCAATCGATGGTAATGGTTCAATGAATCTGACGGTCATAAATAATGGAGATGACATACTAACATATTCAATAATCGATGATGAGGGCTGGCTAACCGAATCACCGACAAACGGTACGATAGAATGTGGAAGCCTGGCAAACATTACCGTGACATACGATGCCACTGGTTTGAGCGCGGGCAGTCATGATGCAAACATCATCATTACAGGCGATGATCCGGAGACTGTGAGCATTCCGGTGCATTTAACCGTTGCCCCAAAGGTGATCTCCACCGATTCGACCGGAATGGAGAAGAACGGATACCTGCTCGGTGATGATGTCTATGTGAAAGTTTATGGGCTCACACCGGATACGCAGTACAGGATATATATTCAACCCGATCCGGTAAATGAAGAGGACATACTCATCAATACTCCTATGGATTTTTCTGGTGCTGAAAGCATAATTTCCAGTTCAACCGGTCAGATCGCAAATACGCTGATCTGGCAAAGCGTACTGAGCAGTCCATGGAATGAGCAATGGGATATCGTAATCGATAATTGTGCGACAGGCACGGCAGGCACGTACGATATTGCTTATGATGGTCTGGACAAGTTCGAAACACTGGCACCAGACATCACACCACCAGTGGTCAATTCGGTAATTCTCAGTAAAACAGAGGTGACCGCAGGCGATTCGATTCTTGTCACGGTGAATGCTGCCGATGATGTTGAAGTGTCCGGTGTAGCCGCTGACGGGGCAGAACTCGTCAGGAATGGTGATGCATGGACCGGAGTTATCATTGCAGCCGAAAGTACCCACTTTGTCAATGTATCCGCTATCGATACATCAGGCAATGCTGGCTGGAACAATTCAACGTCATATACCGTGATTGATACGGTGATTGGTGAAACAGTGAGTATCGGATCAGCCACCGATTCAAAGGGCAGTGTTGTGACCGTGCAGATCGGTCTGGCGCATGCGGAAAAGATCACCGGAATATCGCCAACCATCGCATACAATCCGTCAGTGGTGCAGGTGCTGGACATATCTGCCAACACATCGGTCGTTACCATGAATGTGCAGGGAACTCCGAATATCGATAATACGGCTGGGCTGGCAAGAATGTCGTTGACGAGTGCTGGCATCACAGTAGCAGGCACAACGCCCATCGTTGATGTGACATTCCATCTTGTTGGCAGCAATGGTATGTCCACCGATCTGGAATTTGCGGACACTGCGATGATGCTGTCGGATACAGGCTTCGATGCATTCGCACCAGCAACCATTGAAGACGGCAGCATTGCGATTCTGATGAAAGGTGATTTCAATGGCAATGATGTGCTCGATATTGGTGATGTTGCAAAGATCGCAAACCTTCAATCGGGTAACCTCGCAACCACGCCAGAGAATCTTGTTATAGGCGACTTTAACAACAATGGTTTGATCGATGTCTACGATGTTGCAAAACTTGCAGACTGCCAGTTAGGTAATATAGGTGAACTATGACCTCGAGAATTCAGAGATTGCCTGTTCGTTGGGCATAGAGGGTATGCATCAATAGAATTTCAATATCACTTTGCCGATTGCCATGATCCCGGCAGCATCGAGAACTAAGCCAAAGAGACGATAAGGATCCTGATGATCGGCGTATTTTTACTTTATGCACGCACGCTGTCGATTTTTTTTGTGTACGCGATGTTATGAGCTTTACCATTTCTTTATACTCAGCACCGGCATAAACTGCACTTTTTATCGACGGACCGAAAACCGATGCTGCCCACAAACAAGGGCATAAGTTTTACTCATACGATATAATCCAAATTTTTTAGCGGAATTTATGGATTTTGTGGCAGCAGATTCGATAATCGTCAGGTTTGAAAAAGCCAGAAGTTGTGGCGTGTGAAGCATACGTGATGGGCGGTTAGCAATAGTTAGTAACTGCACACAAATAACCTGAACATTTAAGATGTCCTATGAGTAGATAATATGATCTTTCCGATATTAAATAACCGCGGATGCACGCAGATAAACGCAGATGCCCGGTTAACCAAATCTGCGTTCATCAGCGTTTATCTGCGGTTCATTATATTCCTTACTTTTTTGTGATTTATTACCAGAAACATTATAGATTTTGTTCAGGTTAATTCTTAACGAGCTCTTAGGTGAGTCTAACACATACATGATCAATTTCTTTCGGAGATACTGCACAATGTCACATCATCTCTCACTGATCCGGTTCACCATCTTCACAGCAGCCTCGACCGCGCGCTTTGCATAATCCACACGCTGATGCGCTTCCATGCGTGTCATTCCAGGACCTGATATACCGAGCGTGACCGGTTTGCCATACTCAAGTGAGAGGTCCATGATCTTTCTTGCTGCGTGCTGCACCACGATCTCATCGTGGTCGGTTGCGCCTTCGATCACACAGCCGATGGTTACGATAGCATCGATCCTCTCATCGGATACAAGCTTCTTGACCGCAAGAGGCATATCATACACTCCCGGAACCATGATCGTCTCAACAACATCAGCACCAAGAAACCCGGCATGTTCTCTTCCAAGCAGTTCCATCTGGTATGTCAGATCCCGATTGAACTCAGATACCACGAATCCCAATCGAATAGCCATTATCAATCTCCATCTAAGATCTTAAAATTAAAAAATGGAATCCGAGAACATCTATTTTGAGGGGATGGATGGCTGTATGAAATCAAACAACCTGTAAATGGTTTCCCGAATTCCATGTATATGTTTTCGTATCGATAGTAGATAAATGTTGGGTTTGCATCCTCATATCGTAACAACCATCGCTGCCGTATCCTTCCATGCCTGCACGAATCCATCGGTCGAAACGCCTGTGAATGCATCAATCAGGCAGAGATCGCAGCGATCGAGAATCGATGCGAGATCCACGAGATCGCTGTGGTATATCGAGACGTCAGATGATCCGTGAGCTGTTGCGATCAATCTTGGCGCATCAGCGATGATCCGGAGTTTTGAGGGGTCGGTATGTATCTCCAGTTCAAGATCGAGAATCGATGCATTCGCTCTGATATTAAGAATCGTATTCGTAACCGACGGAAGGAACGCATCGTTCAGTATCACCTCGCGTGCGCCAGCAAGCACTGAAACAAGTCCGAGCGTGCCTGCACCGCAGCAGGCATCCACAACGATGCCTTCCAGTTTCCGGTGATAGTACAGCGATTCGAGCACCTGTATCTTATCAGATCCGGCACGAGAGAACTCGATATGCGTGTCAGACTGAGTTTTATAGATGCACAGTTCTCCGAATACCGATGATACAATATCAGAGCGAAGATCGCAGCCAGCAAGCAGATCATAAATGTGCGGAGTGCTGTCGGTATTCAGAATCCCGATTGGCTGTTCTGATTTTCCTTTTCGCTGAATTACTCCTTTTACTTCAGAGACTTCATTTACTATCATCTCCGCAGTTTTCTTGTTGATTACGTCCATGATCAGGATCAGCATATTCCTGCCAAGTCTCGGCGGAAACGGTATCGGATAACCAATCGCAATCATCGGAGTACCGACATCGAAGAGGGTTGCCTCGTTGCTGCGCAGTCCTTCCCTGATCAGTATACCGAGTACGTGCGCAATAACGATGTCGAGATGCCGCTTTCCACAGTTCTGGCACCGCATGGTCGAATCATCGATAGCTGTTGCGAGCTGCCGGAATGGTACCTGCTTATCAATAGCCGGGTCTGGCATGCACGACGGACATGCAGCGTACATGGAAGATATCGATTCAAATACCTTTTCAGCAGGAATAACACAATTTTCGCTCCCGCATCTCGGACAGATGATCATGGCATCCTCCATAGAACCGCCCTGCATGGCGCACCATCGGCATGCCTGGTTTTGATCGGGAGACATATCAGTCGATATCGCCCCGGCTCAACAGATCGCAGATCGATATCCTCCAGAATCAGCGCGCCAGCACCAAGCAGCATTCGATGAACCGGAAAATCCATATCATCGTAGCGTTCGACTGATAGATAGTCGATTCCGACCAGTGACACCCCCATATCAACCAACCATCGTGCCACATCGGATTCGATATAAACGAAGTTCTCATGGAACCGTTCACGCGGTAGATCGCTGTTTTTTGTCTTGAAGAGAACCGCCTGCCCATGCTCGATCGAATAGCCATCCAGTTCTGCCATGGTCACAGATACTGCCGATTCAATCGAGATCACATCCGCATCAAGAAAGAACCGCTCGACCGGAATCTCATCAAGCGATTCACGCCTCTCAAGGAAATGCAGCGGCGCATCGATGTGCGTACCGGAATGGCTGCTCAAAACCAGTCTGGAAAGCGTATAGCCATCGGCACGCCGCTGCGAAACCGAAAAATCCGTGTCGGATGGAAAACCGATCGTATCCAGTCCAAGGGTTCGGGTGATGTCGATCATCATTTTTTTCATGCATGATTATGAGACCGGATAGGATATTATGGATATGTGCCATTCTCGTAAACTTAAGGACCGTGTGAAACCAAAGTCAGCTTCGACAACCGTAAAGCCGCATAGCTTCCAATCCTAATTTTTCACACTGATGGGGAAAAGTACCCAATATACGCATTTTAAAAACCATAAAAATGTACCAATTACGAATATATCGCTTTATTCGATGTTTTTCTGCAATAGCTCACGCTATCGGACACACATTCTGGTAGATCTCAACTTTGGAAATTATATTTTAATCCAAAAATCGACCACCTGCAACTGATTTCTACCCCATTTTCTCTCGTTTTCCCGCCATCGTGGATTTTTCACGTAGCCGCAAAACCACTACCAGGCGACCTTATCACCACATAACCCAAATCCATGTTTTCTCGACTGCGTACAGTACTTCCGAAACACAACCTCGAGTTCCGAATCAAAAGTGAAACTTCTCTGGTATTCGTGATCTCTCGGTGCTGATTTAAGCAAAACATATCGTAACTACTCAGGTACATAAAACA
>JAYEGV010000196.1:0-6077 GCA_034659235.1 Methanobacteriota archaeon | reverse complement strand
CCGATGCGCGATCTGAATCTCACACGGGAATGGGAGATCGATTATGCGCGGGATCATAACATACCTGTGACGGCAACAAGAGAGAAGATCTGGAGCGTGGATGAGAATTTGTGGAGCAGGAGTATCGAAGGTGGGGAACTGGAGGATCCATACTTTATCCCGCCAGAAGAGATATATGGATGGACAGATTCACCTGAGAATGCACCGGAAGCAGAAATAATAGAATTGACGTTCAGAGAAGGTGTTCCTGTTTCATTGAACAGCAGAACAATGGATGGCGTGGCACTGATCACAGAGCTCAATTCTACCGGTGGACAACACGGCATTGGACGATCAGACAATATCGAGGATCGGGTGCTTGGATTAAAAGCGCGGGAGATATATGAACATCCTGCTGCGACCATCATATTGAATGCGCATCATGATCTCGAATCACTCGTCCTTACGAGGGATGAACTCAGGTTCAAGTCTGTGGTGGATGCCGCGTGGGCTGAACTTGCGTACAAGGGACTCGTAGACGAGCCGCTGTATACTGACCTCTGCGCGTTCATCGATGAGACCCAGAAACGGGTTACAGGAAGCGTAAAGGTGCGATTGTACAGAGGTTCGGCAACAGTTATTGCGAGAAAATCTGATTTTGCGCTGTATTCGAAGGAACTGGTATCCTTTGGAGAATCAGCGATCGATCAGAAGGATTCTCTCGGATTTTCAAAGTATCACGGATTTCAGGCACGGTTAGCGCGAAAAATATGAGATAATCATGGTCCACACCATCAGAAGATCGATCTTACTCTATCTGATCGTTGTCATCTGCATCGTCCTCATATATAGTGGTATCTTCTTATTTTTGATGTTTGAAGAGGCTCATCACGTACCGGAACAGATGAATAATCTAAACCTGGTGACTGCGATTTACTGGGTCATCACGACCATGACAACGGTTGGATATGGAGATGTTCATTTTACTGAAGAGATCGGGAGGTTATTCTCGGTAATAGTCTCTATCTCCGGAGTGATTCTGATATTTGCCCTGCTCTTTCCTCTGGTTATCACGCCATGGATTGAGGCACGGGCGAAAGCCATGCTGCCAACCCATGTTCCACCAAAGCTCTCGGATCATCTGATCATCTGTGGATACAGTCAGATGGTCGAGAGTCTGATCGAGGAACTTGGACATCAAGAGATTCCTTTCGTGGTGGTGGAAAACGATGAAGATGTTGTGAAGGATTTGCTTCAAAAAGATATTCTCTGTATTCGTGGAGATCCAAGCGATAAAAATACGCTCGAAGGAGCGAATATACATAAAGCAGGGTGTTTGATAGTTAATAAAAGCGATGAAATGAACGCAAACATTATTTTGACTGCAAGAGAGATGAGCGAACTGAAAATAATCGCCATTCTTGAGGATGTATCAAAGAGAAGATATCTGGAATATGCAGGAGCTGACGGTGTGATCGCTCCGAAATCGATGCTCGGCTCTTTTATTGGTAGAAAGGCTGTGGATCCGACAGTCAGCCATCTGGTCGGTGCAACCGAATTCTTAAAAAATGTTGAGATAATTGAATTTCCAATCCATCCAAGAAGTGAACTGATCGGGAAAAGTTTGAAGGATACGGAGATCAGGAAACGAACAGGATGCAACATCATAGGGATGTGGACAGGTGGAGAACTATCGATCAATCCGAGACCAGTAGACGTAATCAGCTCCAACTCGATCCTGCTGGCAGTTGGAACCGATGAGCAACTAATCGACCTGAAGAAACTGACCAGGTGAGAGAATGTGTAGAGAAGAGCATACAGTGGTGGTCGGTTATGGGGACGTTGGAAAGAGCATTGTCGCTGAACTCGTGAATGCTGATATGGAGTTTGTTGTGATCGATAAGAATGAAGGCGTTCTGAAGGAAGGTGGATTTGATTATGTGGTCGGGGACGGTTCAAACGAAGAGATTCTTAAGAAAGCAGGAGTGGAGTCTGCGTCCACCATCATCATAGCATTGAACATTGATACCGATGCGATCTTTGCGACTCTCGTCGTAAGGAATCTGAATCCGGACGCAATCATTCTGACGAGGGCGAACGCTCCGATATGCGATAAAATTTATAAAGCCGGTGCTGATTATGTTGCCTCGCTATCCATCATCGTTGGGCAGATGGTGGCGAAACTGGCAGTAATGGAGCAGAAAGAGGATGTTGTGATGCTCTATGAAGGGATTGAAATCGAGAAATATCATGTCAGAAAAGGCTCTCCGTTCGCCGGAAAGACACTTGAGGAATTGGATCTGAGATCAAAGGTTGGCTGCACAGTCATAGGAATAGAGAAAGGGGGTGAAACGATCACTGATCTGCATGGAAAGACTGTTATAGAAGAAGAGTCGATACTTGCTATCATCGGAAGCAGGGAACATATAAGAAAGTTCGAAGAATATGAAAACACGCTGTCAAAGAGTAAAGAAACGGTTATAATCGAAAAAATAGGAGAGTTCTTCAGATGACGCAGTACGAAACCCTTGCCAAATTCATAGAATTGCTTGCGATGCTTATTATGATGATCGCATTCTACTATGGATATTCGCTGATAAAAGTCATACCAAAGGAATTGAAATCTTTGAATCTGATAGTTTTTGCGCTTTTTTTCATGATTTTGCGTAGAATATCCTCTATTTGTTCGTTCGAGATAGAAGCGATGGTAGTCATCGCCTCGATCATCTCGTTGATCATAGCATTACTGGCGCTGCTCGGTTTCAGAAGGGTGTACCACAATGTCAGAGGGCATTGAAACGTGTGAACAATATGGATAAGATCGATCGTCTTCTTGCTCGATTCCCTTTGTATGCCGATGATCTTGGGATAGACCTGTCAGAACCATCAGGCAGGTTCAAATGGTTTCTTGCGTCGATCCTTTTTGGTGCGCGGATCAGCCAGAAGATAGCCGCAAATACATATAAAGAATTTGATAAATGTGGAATCAACACTCCGGAAAGAGTCACATCAACAACATGGGACGAGTTGATCAGGATTCTTGACGATGGCGGATATGCCAGATATGACGGCGTCACCGCAACGAAACTGCTGGGCATAATGAAGGATATGAAGGAAAGATATGGATCGCTTGAGAATTTATACAGGAAATCATCGGATACAGGTGATCTGGAGAGAAGATTACAGGAATTTAAAGGCATCGGTAAGGTCACAACCCAGATATTCCTGAGAGAGCTGAGGGGTCAGTGGGACATCCATCCACAGATATCTGATAAAGCGAAGAATGCAGCAGAGAATCTGGATATAGATCTGAATGAGTTTAAAGGCGAGAAATTATCAAGGATCGAAACAGCGCTCGTTAAACTGAGTATCGTATACTGCAAGAAGAAGAAATGTGCCGAATGTCCGATGAAGGAATTCTGTAGGGCGCGGCTTTAAACTTCGTACTCTCTCTTTTCCTTAGGATTGATGATTTGCATATTTAAATCGCTTAAAAATCGTTTGTAGAGTTCAGGTTTTTCAACGCATCGGAAAGTATAAACGCATTTCCTTCTCTCGATAAATATTTAAAATTTTATCACCGATTAAAAACATACTTGCAGAACTATAGATTCTCCCACTGGTGTTACTGGTTTTTATATGTGAACGATTTAAAAATCGATCGCAACGATAACTCTAAATTTAGACGGTTGAACATGCCTCGAAAATCGCCCTTCATACAAACCTTTATAGATACCAAAAACATTTATAAGTATATTATTATAGCCACAAGTTTGAACAGCAGCCTATACCCTATGCAGCAAACAAAATGCACCGCAAAAAACGTAACAACAATGCCGTTCGATAGCGTTGTTACTCGAATAATATATATGTTAATGAAAACAATATCAAGCGGCATCTTGATCAAAAAGATTTCATCATGCGATGGAAATTTGAGAAGTATCTGGAATGTAGAATTAATGGGTTCTCAGGTCATATTTTAGCAATCTTATTTTTATATGTTTTAATTACTTTGTAAATATAGGATAAAATAAGGTGCGTGAAGGCTGCGAAGATTCTTATACCTATATAGCCTGGAACGATAGCATTCCCCATTAAATATATCTATAATTTTTAGGCATACCTACATTCCACAAACTAATTATATAGTCGTAACACTTGATAATAATGATGCCGATTGATATTTATATATTGATCAATTATATATTTAGGATAACCTAACATGATTATGGAATTGTGTTATGCGGTGCTACTATTATGGTTATGGTATTATGGTTCTAATCCTTGTTTTACTGGACGCTGCCTTGCGATTTTGATATTTGCCCCATTGCATACACGCCCATCCTCTTGATCGCTCGATTATCAAACCAACAGTACTTATCCATCATAGGTGTACTTTCCATGAGATCATATTACGTGGAATATAATTAATCTTACTTATATATTTATTGTTATGCATTAAGGTATAATGATAATAATACGTTTCGTATGTGTTTGTACCCTTCAAATAAAACCATCTTCACGTACCGATGTCCATATCTACAACCCAAGCCATAAAGACACCATGCAGCAAACGTCGCCCATCGCAGAAAAACTCGCAGAAAAGCAAAAATCGATCAGCATAGCAGAGTTCTTTGAAAAAAACAAGCAGATGCTTGGCTTCGATTCGCTGCAGCGGTGTCTGATCACAACAGTCAAGGAGGCGGTGGACAATGCGCTCGATGCATGTGAGGAAGCGGGGATTCTTCCTGATCTGTTCATAGAGATAAAGCCATCCGGGCAGAATCTTGCTGTGATCGTTGAGGATAATGGTCCTGGCATCGTCAGATACCAGATTCCAAAGGTGTTTGCAAAATTGTTGTACGGCTCCCGTTTCCATGTTTTGAAACAAGCGAGAGGACAGCAAGGCATCGGAATCAGCGCATCGGTTCTGTATGCGCAGCTCAGCACAGGAAAGCCGGTAAGGATCATCTCAAAGATCGATCCCCGCGAGCCAGCGCATCACTGCGAGTTGATCATCAACACGAGCAAGAATGAGCCCGAGATTCTCGAGGATGAAAGCATTGACTGGGATCGACCGCACGGCACCAGAATCGAACTCGAGATTGCGGGAGCATATGTGAAAGGTAGGCGCCAGTCCGTGCTTGAATACCTGCGAAATACCGCTATTGTGAATCCACATGCAAGAATCACGCTGATCGATCCGGACGGCGAACGTACCGTATTTGAGCGGGCAACCGATCTCCTGCCTGTACCTCCAAAAGAGATCAAACCACATCCGGCAGGAATCGAACTCGGCACACTTAAAAAGATGCTGCGATACACCGACAGAAAACGGTTATCCACATTCTTAAGAGATTCTTTCTCCAGAATCGGGGCTGTTACGTCAGAAGAGATATGTGCACACGCAAAACTAAGACCGGCAGCCCAACCGCAGAAACTCACACACGAAGAGGCTGAACGGTTGCTTCATGCGTTCAAAAACATAAAGATAGGGTCTCCACCAACCGATTGTCTCTCACCGATTTCAGAGGATCTTATTCATAAAGGCGTTGAAAAGGAGTATACTATTGATTTTATAGCAACAACGAAACGTACGCCTGCTGTGTATGCAGGAAATCCCTTCCTTGTCGAGGCAGCAATCGGTTACGGAGGCAATCTGCCTGCTGACAGCAAGATGGAGATTCTCAGGTTTGCAAATCGGGTGCCTCTGCTGTATCAGCAGGGCGCATGTGCGATCACGCACGCAATCGAGCGCATAAACTGGAAATACTACGGATTATCACAGCCAGGCGGATTTCCTGCAGGACCGTGCGTGATTCTGGTGCATGTGGCATCCACCAATGTGCCATTCACATCCGAATCAAAGAATGCGATCGCTGATGTTCCTGAGATTCTGGATGAGGTTGAAAATGCGGTGCGTGCTGTTTCAGGCAGGCTGAAAAAATATCTCGGAAGGCAGGAAATTCTCTCAAAACGTAAAGAGAAGGAAAATCTCATAAAAAAAGTACTTCCAAGACTTGCAATCAAGATTTCGGACATCCTTGACAGGGATGTTCCGAACATCAATCCTGTTGTTGCAAAGATCATGGGTAATC
>JAYEGV010000195.1:8062-26622 GCA_034659235.1 Methanobacteriota archaeon | reverse complement strand
GACTCGCCAGAAGAGATGGCGGGGGTCGCATCCGGATACGGCTACGCTGGGATCGCGATCACGAATCACACGCCGCACCCGCCGCAAACGCCAGAGATCGCAGATCATTCCAAAATTACGGTCTATTCGGGAATCGAGATCGTCGCAAAGAACCCACACCACCTCAGGCAGATGATCCGGAGATATCGCACACAGGTCTCTGTACTTGCCGTGCATGGTGGGAACGAGAAGATCAACCGTGCAGCACTCGAGAGCCAGGATGTCGATATCCTATCGCATCCGAACAAGAGTCTCAATCATGTGCTGATGCGGCTTGCTGCTGAAAACAGGGTGGCAATCGAATTTAATCTCGATTCGATAATCAAAATACGTGGTAGAGAGCGGGTTCAAACGCTTACAAATTTCAGACACAATCTCAAACTCGCACGCAAGTATGGTGCGCCAATGATACTTACGAGCAATGCTAAATCGATCTATGACCTTCGGGCACCAAGAGAGATGATCGCGCTTGCAACGATCTTTGGGATGACCAATGGGGAGGCTATTACATCGCTCAGCACGGTTCCGGAGGCGATCATAAGACGGGGGAGCGAGAACTGGGTCATGGAAGGAGTCGAGGTCGTTAGCCAACAACCCCTGTAATCCGCGCCACATTCACTGCCGCATCCTCGGTAAGCCCTGTTCCGAGAATCGTGTACCGCTCAGGACGGATCTCTGCCGCATGAACCAGCGCCTCGATGATGTACCGGTCAGGAATTCCGAGTTCTTCAGCGGTAACAGGCGCACCGATCATCCGCAATGCATCCCGGATCTGCTGCCAGTCGCCGCCATGCAGGTACATCATCATGATCGTTCCGACACCACACTGCTCGCCATGCAGGGCTGGCTCCGGAGCGATACGATCGAGCGCATGGCTGAACTTATGCTCTGATCCGGATGCGGGTCTGGATGAGCCAGCGATGCTCATCGCAACGCCGCTTGAGACGAGGGCTTTTATCACGAGCCGCGCTGATTCTTCAAGTTCTGGTTTGATCGTGTCTGCCGCATCCATCACGATCTGTGCAGTCATCTGGGATAGTGCGGCTGCATACTCGCTGTACGGAACATTCCGGAGTCGTTGTGCAAGCTGCCAGTCCATGACTGCCGTGTAGTTCGAGACGAGATCGCCGCAACCGGATGCAAGAAAACGATACGGGGCTTTTGCGATGATCTCTGTGTCTGCGATGATTCCCAAGGGCGCCTGTGCCGGTACTGATACCGTGTTACCGTCTCTGGCGATCGACGCACGCATCGATGCGATGCCATCATGTGACGCGGTTGTTGGCACGCTCAAGAACGGGATGTCCAGTCTGGTTGATGCGAGTTTTGCGACATCGATCACCTTGCCGCCGCCGACTCCTGCAAGGAATGAGGCATTTTCTGCTGTGCTTGTCACGCTGTCGATGTTCTCCTGATCAGCGTTCGTGACGATGGTTGTATCGGCATGAAATCCGTTGTTGTTTAGTATCTCTGATACGGACTCGCCAGCGATCTTTCTCGTCTTTCTGCCTGTTACGATGAGTGCGCTGCGACCGAGTTTTAGTTCGGTGCACATGCGAGCGGTGTCGGCTATGATGCCGTGCCCGATCGCGATGCTGCGCGGGAGTTGCATCCATTTCTGGGATTTTGGAGTCATTGGGATGTGGTAGGAGGGTTTTTAAATTGTGTTATCGGAAGTAACTTATTAGCCATTTTTCAGCACCTCTATTGTTAAATTATTCCATTTAATCAAATCATTCAATGTATGGGCTCCAGTGAGTTCAAGATCTTCAAATTTCTCAGATTCAGTATAAAGCAATCTCCTGTAGTTTGCACCAACCCCCATGAAAGGAACAGGGAACAGTTTCATCACTTTTATATTCGAGTTTGGAGACAAATCCATAAACCATCCATCATTTAGTGGGAATAATATTTGATAAGCTTCCAAAGCATTTGGTATTTCCCCTACAGGAATCCCTGTTTTTTGAGATAAGATTTCATATTCTTTCTCCTCATAGTCTTTTAAGATAAAACCTCCAAATATCCACATAAACCATTGCCAGAAAACAGGATATTTGTTGAAATATTTATCCTTAGAGATCATATTTAACCCGTCTTTAAACGATTGAGGTAGTAAAGCTAACGACCACATTTCAGAATTCCAACCTGATATTTTCAAAATATCATCGGTTTTACTTTTATCTTCAAATTCTTTATATAGTTCATAATCTATTGCATTTTTTAATATAGCCAATCTTGCTCGATGTTCTATAAATGTAGATATTTGAATGTCATTGTACTTACATTCATAGTATGTATCGCCATAGATTTGTTCCGGCAAAGCATCATATTCACAATCGAAGCTGTTACCTATAAGTTCATTTCCGCATTTAGCTGAGATACGCGGAAATTTTTGAAAGATGGAGTATAGCTCACATATTTTTTCAGCAATATTCTCAGTAAAAAATATTTCGCTGTTTACTTCAAAATGGTACTCTTTCAACGATTTAAAGCATTTTTTATCCGGGTAAGAATTTTTCTTACAAGTTAGGCATTTTAATAAATTACGTTCAATCCAATAAGAGAATCTCCAAGTTGAAATATCCATATTTTCAATAACTTCATTACTTATAAATCCAGCTAATGATTCTCTGGACTCGCTTAAATCAGAAATTACCACTGAATCTATATTTAGTGCCTTGGATATTTTCTTATAAAAATCGATGTTCCTTTTTTCTTTACTAACAATGAATGCACCTTCAGAAATATTTAAATAATCCATCCAACCCCGGATTTTAAATATATCCGGGAAGCCCCAACCACCCGATTTCACTTCAATAAGTTTAATTTCGGGGGGTAAGATGTTATAATTTGTGGTGATGATGTCTAACTCTAAGACCTCTTCAACGTCCCTTTCGATGATGTTCCTTTCAATATAATATCCGCCTGACTGGAAAAAAGCAGAGATGTATTCTTCAAATTCCGTTCCTTTCGGCAAATCCGGTAAACTAACAGATGCCATTTTTCACCTTATGTATTAGCCACTTCTGATAACTTCTCGCATTACTTGTGTTCTTTCTTCCGCTTGGGAACGCCGTACAGATAATGGTCATGCTCTTCTGACCAATCTTCCGGTCCTTCAACTGTTCCAGAGTACTTGCTGAGCACGTCCCATGCGTTTTGCTCATTTGGTTGTCTCACGATCTTTCACCCCATCCACAGTTCTTCCTCGAGTTCACTTAAGCGCATCGCCTCTATTTTTTCAGGATTCGCACTGGCAGGGCGTTTCAGAAGATCGATCAACGAGTCTTGATCATATTTACATGTCATCACACCACCTCCCGCAGATACCCCAGACTCTCGCGCCCCTCCTCCAGACTCCGCGCCTCGATCACAAACCTGCACTCACCATGACGTTCAAGTAGCCTATTCATCACAGACCCCCAATCAACCGTACCCTGCCCGATCGGCAGATGCTCGTCCCTCCGTCCCTTGTTGTCATGGATATGGACATGCACAATCTCATCCATCTCGAGAAACTCAGTTAACACACCATTGGTATGCGCATGACCGACATCGAGCGTCATGCCGAGATTCTCCCGATCCGCGAGTTCGATCATGCCAGCCATCTCGTGCGGGTCTTTCCCGAAGATGAACTCCATCCTCGGCATATTCTCAACAGCGATCAAAACCCCATAATCATCTGCAAAGTCACACAATCGCTGCAATCCAAGGATGGTCTGTTGCCATGCAAGATCAGGCATCTGCATGCCGAGCGGCGAGAGATAACCCGGATGTACGACCATCAGATCAGCAAACTCGGAAGCAACCGATACGCACGATGTCAACTGCCGCAGGGTCTCCTCCCAGATCGGCTGGTTCAAACTGGAAATGTTCAGGTCTGAGAATGGTAAATGGATGGTTATTGCGAGGTCTGTAGTCTCACAGACCTCCCGCATCCGTACAAGATTCCGGTCATCGAGAGCCTGTTTTCCTTCGCACACGACCTCCCAGCCACTGAAGCCCATATCCCCGAGATTGTGAGCCCAGTTGAACGGGTCATCGGTCACGCACATCGAGGAGAAACTGATATTCCGGAGGGGTTTCATCTCTCAATCGTCCACGGTTTCATAATCGGCATCAACCACCCGTTCACCACCTTCTTCCTTCTCCTCCTCTGCTCTGGATTCCGCACCACGCTGGTACATCGCGGCTGCGATTGGATAGACAGCTTCTGTCAACTCTTCGGTCTTTGACTTGATCGCCTGCATATCTTCGCCTTCGAGCGCTTTCTTCAGTTCTTCTATGCATTTTTCGACCTTTTCTCGCTGATCCGGAGTGACAAGGTCGCCTCCTTCCTTGAGGGTCTTTTCTGCGGAGGAAACCATAGCTTCGGCAGTATTTCTCGTCTCAACATCATCTTTCCTCTTCTTATCCTCTTCTGCATGCTCCTCTGCATCCCTGACCATCTTCTTGATCTCTTCTTCGGATAATCCACCAGGCTTCTTGATCGTGATGGACTGCTCCTTTCCTGTGCCGAGGTCCTTGGCTTTCACATTCAAGATGCCGTTTGCATCGATGTCGAACGTGACCTCGATCTGCGGGATCCCTCTCGGAGCAGGAGGGATACCATCGAGCATAAATCTGCCGAGTGTCTCATTCGCGGATGCGATACCACGTTCTCCCTGCAAAACATGGATCTCAACAGATGGCTGACTATCAGATGCTGTGGAGAATATTTGACCCTTTTTTGTCGGTATCGTGGTGTTTCGTTCAATAAGCGGCGTTGCAACTCCACCAAGCGTCTCGATTCCGAGTGTCAGCGGGGTTATATCCAGGAGCAGCACGTCTTTGACCTCACCTGCGAGCACTCCGCCCTGGATTGCCGCACCCATTGCGACAGCCTCATCAGGATTGATATTCTTGTACGGCTTCTTTCCAGTGATTCGTTCGACCGCATCGATGATTGCTGGCGTTCTGGTCGCACCACCGACGAGAAGTACACGATTGATCTCATCTCTGGTCAGTCCGGCGCTTTTGATCGCATCCTCCATCGGTCCTATCGTCCGATTCACGAGGTCAGCAGTCAGTTCATCGAACTTTGCACGGGTAAGCGTCATCTCAAGATGTTTTGGCTGACCATCGGGTCCAACGGTTATGAACGGCAGGTTGATGCTGGATGTAACAACGGTGGATAGTTCAACCTTTGCCTTCTCGGCAGCATCGGTTAGCCGCTGCATCACTGATTTATCCTTGGAGAGATCGATTCCTTCTTGCTTCTTGAATTCAGATACGATGTACTCTACAATTTTATGATCAAAGTCATCTCCACCGAGATGAGTATCTCCGGATGTCGATTTAACCTCAAACGTTCCGATACTCGGATCAAGTTCGAGTATGGAAACATCAAACGTACCCCCTCCGAGATCATACACCATAATAGTCTGCTCGCCCTCACTCTTGTCGATGCCATAAGCAAATGCCGCAGCAGTTGGCTCATTGATAATCCTCTTCACATTGAACCCTGCAATCGTTCCGGCATCCTTTGTCGCCTGCCGCTGGGAGTCATCGAAGTATGCTGGTACGGTGATCACAGCATCCGTGATCGTCTCCCCAAGATATGCTTCTGCATCATTCTTCATCTTCTGCAAGATCATGCCAGAGATTTCCTGAGGCTTATAATCCCTGCCATCAATATTTATAGTATAATCCTTCTCGCCAATATGCCGTTTGATCGAGACAACTGTCCGTTCCGGATTGAGTATTGCCTGTCTCTTTGCAATCTGTCCTGCCAGTCGTTCTCCTGTCTTTGAAAAACCTATCACTGATGGGGTGGTTCGTCCGCCCTCTGCGTTTGGTATGATCGTAGGCTCGCCTGCTTCTACTACTGCCATACATGAATTTGTTGTTCCAAGATCGATTCCCAGAATCTTTGCCATGTTGTTATACACCTCTTGTTATCCATTTCTGTGATCTGCTATTAAGTTTTCTGTGGCGCTCTGATGGTAGGAAACTATCACATCCTTTATCCTCTCGATTGCCGCCACTGCATCACCACCGACATCAAACGGTGCCTGACCACTTATATCCGCCTGTATCAAACGCTCATCATACGGAATTGCACCGATCAGAGGAATTCCAAGTCTGTTCAGATGCGCGCTGATTGCGTCAAGATCACGTTCGTTCGCCTTGTTGATCACAGCAGCCAATTCTTCGATTCCGATCTCTCTGCTCAATCGTTGTATACGGGCAGCGGTCTCGATCGAACGGCTGCCTGGCTCGACCACCACGATCATCAGATCAACCCCGCGAGCAGTCCCGCGTCCGAGATGCTCGATTCCAGCCTCCATATCAAGGATCACGATGCTCTGCTCTCGCAGCAGCACATGGCGCAACAACGCACGCAGAAGCGAGGATGCAGGACACATGCACCCGGATCCGCCTTTGTCGACGGTTCCCACCGTGAGCATGGAAACGCTGTGTTCGGTCACTCCGAATCGCTCGATTAAATCGTCCACCTTAGGGTTCAGTTTGAAGACACCTCCTATGCCTGTGCCTGCCCGCTCTTCGATCAGTTTCTTATGCTCGCTGAGTGGGACAGGCGGGTTTTCGATGCCGATTGCTGATGCCAGGTTCATGTCAGGATCAGCATCGATTGCAAGGATTGAAAAGCCATCTTCTGCGAATGATCTGGCAAGCGTGCCTGCGAGAGTCGTCTTTCCAACGCCGCCCTTGCCTGTGATTGCAATCTTCATTGCATTTCTTATCTTCTGCACACCACAAAAACATATCACCGGAATGCGGGGTGATGGGTTCAGCCATGAGCCGGTCGGTGATGGTTATTTCGATTGAGTGAGATATTATGCAGATAATCTTAAAAGATTCCAGTTGATTCACTGCTTATGATAATGAAACGAAAGGAATTTCACGAATTAATATCTATAAAAAGAGCAGAACAGATACTCACATCGATTATCAGCAGCAGCACCGAAGTCGTACCGATCGATCTGGCATATCACCGCATCCTTGCCGATGATGTAGTAGCGGCAATCGATGTACCCACGTTCGATCGTGCGGATATGGACGGGTATGCGGTGCGTGCAGCAGATACCTACACAGCGCGGGAGGAGGAGCCGATACAACTTGAAACCGTTGGTAGAATCCCTGCCGGGGCTGTTTCATCGCTCACCATCTCTGCTGGAAAAACTGCAGAGATTGGTACAGGTGCAATGCTCCCTGATGGCGCTGATGCGGTTGTGATGGTTGAATACACCGAGCAGAATGGTTCTTCGGTATCGATTCAGAGGGCTGTCCATTCGTGGGAGAATGTGATGCGGACAGGAACCGACATCCGGCATGGGACAAAGGTGCTGTCGCGAGGCACACTTCTCGGAGCAAGGGAGATCGGGGTTCTTGCCGCTGTCGGAATTTCTCATGTCCATGTTCGATCGCTCAGCGTTGGAATCATCTCAACCGGAAACGAACTTACTCCCATCAATGAAAAACTACAACCCGGACAGGTGTATGATGTGAATGCGTACACGCTCTGCGCTGCTGTACATGAATGTGGCGCAACTCCGATCATGTACGGAATCGTTTCTGATGACCCGGAAAAAATAAAGGAAATCCTCGAAAAATCGATCTCGGAGTGTGATCTGATTCTGACATCAGGCAGCACGTCTGCCGGATCAGGGGACATTATACCGCACATTCTTGAGGAGCGTGGCGAGGTGCTCGCACATGGAATCAATATCAAGCCAGGAAAGCCAATGATAATAGCAAAAATTGGAAAACCGGTTATAGGGCTTCCCGGATTTCCGACATCTGCATTGAGTACGTTTTATCATCTGATAGCACCGAGAATACGCGATGTTCTTGGCTACGAAGCAACAGTAAAGGATCAGCGTGCTGTGCTTGGGTCACGCATCCAGTCGGCAGGCAGGCACCAGCTCCTGCCGGTGGCGATGGTTCGGGGAGTGGCATATCCGGTATATAAGGGCTCTGGCGCGATTACAACACTCGCATCCGCTGATGGATTTATCGAGATTCTCCCGGAGATTGAGATTATGGAAGCGGGAGAATCTGCCGATGTCGTACTCTTCGGTGAGCAAACCACGTATGATTTTGTATTCGCGGGAATGTCTTGCGATGAGGTGATTTCGCTCGTGAAGATGCTGCCGTTTCGTGTGCGGATGATTCCTATGGGTGCTGCCGCCGCAATCGATGCTGTGCAGAATGGGATAGCAGATGTTGCAGGGATTCCCATTCGCATGAGCAAACTGCCTGATGATGTTTCGATCATACAGGGATTTCAACATGGAAATAGAGAGTATAGTTTCGTTGTTCTGCGCGATAGGATCGATTCTGAGAAGATCAGAACGTTTCTTTCGATCTCGAAGTCTTCTCGAATCTGCGAACCGTAGTTGATCCGGGAGATTATCTAAGAACCTATCCGAAAAGTTGCTAACCACAAGATTACACAGATTTACACGAGATTTCTGTGTTAATCTTGTATAATCTCGTGGTTTGAAAAGCCCATCAGTATATTTTTCGGATAGGCGTTAACTGCAAACCTTTATATTCAGGTTGCGGCATACGAATCTCTGATGAACAAGGAGGCGCTGACATTTCGGGCTATCGAGATTCTGACCCGGGCTGGATTCACAGTCTCTGATCGATGCAATATCCGGCCTCGAAGTTTCGATCTGGCGGCGCGGCGCCACAGTATCCTGCTGTTGCTTCGCGTACTCTCGAATATCGATGGATTGAGTGCTGAAACGGCGCGGGAGATGAGATATTTATCCGGTTGCCTGAATGGGAGTCCTCTTGTCATAGGTAACAAGTCGCGCGATCAGGGGCTGGAGGGCGGCGTGGCATATTTCAGATACGGCATCCCTTCAATCAATCTTACCACGCTGTATGATTGTTTTATTGAAGGTGTACCTCCACTGGTTTATGCCGCACCAGGCGGACTATACATCAACATCGATGGCGAATGTCTGCACAGCATTCGTACCGGGAGGAATATCTCACTCGGAGAACTTGCTGCAGAGCTTGGAATATCGCGGAGAACGATCAGCAAATACGAGGATGGAGAGATGGATGCATCGATCGATGTGGTGCTTCGTCTCGAGGAGATCCTTGATGCCGAGCTGGTATGTCCGATCAGGATTCTTTCAACAGGGAACAATCGAACCAAACTTGATCGTGCATCGGAACAATCCGAACAGAATGAAGTTTCGCTGCTGCTCACACCTATTGGGTTTTTTGTATTCCCTACAAAACAGGCGCCGTTCAATGCCATATCGAATGATAGCGGGAACAATACACTGCTAACAGGGATCAGTACGTACAACCGGACGATGGTGAGAAATGCCAGCTTGATGAGCAGTATCTCATCTGTTGCAGGCATAAAATCTATGTACATCGTGAAAGGGAGATGCAGGCGCACACAAATCAACGGCACTGTACTGATCAAAGAGAGTGAGTTCAAGGAAATCGATGATCCTGATGATGTTATGCGACTCATTCAGGAAAGGAATGTTGATAAAGGAGATACGACATGAAAACAATTGAAATGATACCGATCATCCTTCTGGTAGTTGCTGCATGTGGGTGCATAGTGCCGGAAGAGCCAGCAATGCCGGAACCGACTCCCACCGAGACGCCAGCAATGCCGCAGAGCATTGCGGATATGATTCCGAGAGATAATCTCCCTGGAACGTTCGAACTAATAGCCGTAATCGACGAAGATACACCAGGGTCGATGAATATAACCGAAGAAGCTCTGTCAATGGTCTCCGGAAACTTAAGCATCGGAGAGATAAAAGCAGTTCGGGGGGTATATTCCTTTGAAGGCGGTAATATCTTTGTAACCGTAATCGAATGCACCGATTCGGTGAATGCGGCAAATGCTGTCGAAAACTATAAGAATCAGCCAACGTTTGAGAATCCCCCGTCAAGAACGGTTACCAGATTCGGGACTGTGACCTTCAATGGACATGAGGCGACCGAGGTCCGGATGAAACCACTGGGAAGCGACGGTGTCAGATATGGCTATGTCTGGTCGAATGGTGATCTTGTCTTCATCATCGAGCCAGGACCGAAGGCTGATGATAAACAGGCGAATATGGAACTGGCTATGATGGTTGAAAAATAGGAGGCTGAAATGAAGAAAATTATCGCAATATTGGCAGTATTATTGCTTGCGGCGTTCTCAGGATGCGTTGAAAAACCAGAGAAGGTCACTAAAGAGGAGAAGATGACGCATCTTCGTATTGGATACCAGCCAAGCACCCATCAGATTGCAGAGATGATTGCGATGGAGAAGGGCTGGTGGAAAGAGGATCTTGCCGAGTTTGGGATTACCGAAGTAACTGATCATCAGTTTCCGTCAGGTCCACCTGAGATGACTGCCATGATGGGTGGTCACCTCGATATCGCGTATGTTGGCGCTGCGCCGCCGATTACCGCAATCGCGCAGGGATTGGATGCAAAGATCGTTGCTGCTGTGCAGACCCAGGGGTCCAATCTCGTGCTCAGACCTGAGATTGCAGACAATTATACCTCACCATCCGATCTTCGCGGGCTTACCATTGCAACGTTTCCCGCGGGATCGATTCAGGACACTGTTCTCAGAAAATTCCTGAGGGATAACAACGTCAGCACCGATGATGTTACGATTGCTCCGATGGGTCCCGGTGATGCGATGGCTGCGATTGCAGCAGGAGCAGTGGATGGTGCTTTTCTGCCGCATCCTGGTCCGGCAGTAATTGAACTCGAGGGTAATGGCAGGAGTGTTGTCAGTTCCGGTGAGATGTGGAAGGACCATGCATGCTGCTGCCTGCTCGTCAGCGGTGAACTGATCAGGGAGCATCCTGAGATGGTCAAACAGATCGTTCGGACACATATCAGAGCGACCGAGTATCTCAAGAATAACCAGAATGAATCTGCTGAGATATTCTCAAAAAAGATTGGATATGGTCTTGACAAGGTCAAATATTCCTTTAAAACATGGGATGGTGAGTGGATCAGCGATCCACACGTCGAAATCAACTGCACCCTTGAATACGCAAAGGTCCACTACGATCTTGGAAATATCGACAGGATGTTGACTGCGGAGGATCTCTTTGATACGAGTTTCTACGATGCAGCAGTTCTTGAATAATCTACGCAGATCTCTCTGAAGAATGTGACCATACATTTGGCAGGCATGTAGCTTGTTGCAAAGAGCAAGGTTATTATCCATGGTGCTATAAACCATGGAGATGCAATCGAGGAATATGCGAATAAGAAACAGGCAGGTTTACAATGGCGATACGGGATATAAAACCAACTCGATCCGAGCTCATTGAACTAAAGAAGAAGATCAAACTCGCAGAGAGCGGGCACAAATTGCTGAAGATGAAACGCGATGGTCTCATCCTCGAATTCTTCGAACTGTTGAGCAGGGCAAAGGATGTTAGATCTGAACTCAATTCAGCTTATGAGGTTGCAAATGAGAAAATAGGACTTGCAAAATCTGTGGAGGGTACAGTTGCAATAAAATCAATCGCGTTCGCACTCAGGGATGTTCCCCATATCGAACTTGAAAGCAAGAACGTGATGGGCGTGGTGGTTCCCCATATCGAATCCACTCAGGTACAAAAAAACCTATGCGAACGTGGATACGGCATCATAGGAACGAGTTCGTGCCTCGATGAGGCAGTTGAGGCGCATGAGAAATTGGTTGAAAAAATCATTGTTGCTGCCGAGATCGAAACCGCAATAAAGAAACTGCTCGACGACATCGAGCAGACCAAGCGGAGGGTTAACGCGCTCGAGTTCAGGGTGATACCTGAGCTAACCGAGGCAGAGCGGTTCATCGAACTGCGCCTCGAAGAGATGGAACGCGAAACCACATTCCGGTTGAAGCGAATCAAGGCATGATCGATATGGAAAATCCCGAGATCAGAGCAGGACTGCTGCGATGGGCATGGATTCTCTCTCTCGCTGTTCTCGTGCTCGGATATATCCTTATGTTTCTTCTGCTCACAGGAAGACTTGAACTCAGGTGACCTGCACAATCACGGTATTCTCCGCACTGGAACCGCTCGCATCTGTTATTACGAGTGTGATGTTGTGCGTGCCCTGTGACGGTTCCATCTCAAACGAACTCACATCCCCGATCCGCCCAGACCTATCAGATGTCCAGTTATATGTGAGTGGTGGTATGCCGCCATTAACAGTACATGAAAAATGGTTATCCTGAACTGATATCGTTGATTCGATCTTGCGTGCTGCACGGTAGCAATCCGTTCCGTTCTCATTGAACCATGCATGACCGGTGCCGAGTCGAACCATAGATCCTTTCTTCGTATTCTCAACCCATTCCCCGGTTGTGGTATTCCACTGATGCAGATACAATTGATCTGCAGACCATGTGTTGATTCTCCGGATCATCCAGAGATCATGTGGCAACTGGCTTGCAAACGATTCCCAGCACATATCTGAGGCATTGTAACGATATATGGTTCGATTATCAAAGATTCCATCACCGATGCCTGCCTCATAAACGAGCCATATATCAGTCTCGGTATCATAGCAACTCGCATGCGTGCTGCCGAACCACACAAAATCACTATCGAGCATCGCCGGTTCAGTGATAGGTTCATGATGACGCTCGATCGACTCAGATTCTGCTGATGATTCATCGGTCGGATCCAATAAGGATAAATCCTGTTCTTCCTCATCGAACACATCCCAGATCGATTGACGAGCATCCTGAGGAGTCGGGGCTAAATAATTGTTATCTCCATTTTGCTGTGATAACCGTCCTTTAATTCCATATCCTAAAATCATGGAGGCTGCAAGTATCAGTACAAGAATAAACATCGTCTTCTTTGTTATTTTTGATTGTATCTTCATCGATTACCCCTACCCGACTATTATTATGATCCGTATCATATTAACATTATCGACGGGTATCCATGCGATAAACAACATCGTTTCTGTATTCGATCCTGCGTATTCGGTGGTACGGGATGCTGGTGCCATGATCGAGTGTAAAGAATGAATGCCCGAGACTCACGATACGAGAGCCCCGAACGATTCTCGTATCGTTGGGCGCGCCACGATGCAGATAATAGATCGTGCATTCATCCATGTGATAACCACGCCATTTGATTTCGTTTAAGATTTCTCTTGGGCGTTTCGACCGGAACATGATAATTTATGATATCTGTGCAGATATCTTCAATCTGTGTCAGCATTCTCAGTCGAAAAGAACGGTTCAAGCCCCAGCCTTCCCACCATCGGAATAAATTCCGGGGCATCCGCGGGCGGTAGGTCGCGCGATAGGATGAACGTAGGAAGAGGAGGGGTGGGCGGGTGCATGTTCGTCGAGGGCGGCACAGATTTTGGTTATCGTTTTTCGATGTTGGCAAAGTCGTGACTGAAGGCAATGCCCCCAATGGCAGAAGGTACGAAGCCAAATACGCTCTATCATACGCCGTTACTATCTTCAAGTTTGCTCGTATGCCTTCAGGAAGTCGTTTCGCGGGATGCTTGCTTGTGTGCAAATCGTTCTCAAAGTTGAGCCCTTGATCCGAGTATGATTGGGCATCGTCAATGGAGTCTGTGTGCCATCAGAATTTTCCCGAACCATCGCAACATGCTCTCGCTCTCGGACAAGGCGAAACCCCAGAAGTTCAAACGCCTTAATAACTCTCCTTTTGGGAGCGTTAACCGGAAACTTGGGCATTAAATAGCCACTCCCGCTTCGGCCACAAAAGCTTCGAGCACAGGAGACTCGATCTCAAGAACTTCCCTGCCAAACGTCTCGATATGGAAGCGAATAGCAGACTTGACGTCGGCTAACGCCCCCTCATAGGTGTCACCTTCACCGACAACGATGCCTTTGAGACCAAGCGGATAGGCTACATACCCATCAGGATGTTTCTCAACCACGACTTTGAATTGTTTCATCAGACTCTTGAATCTCTAACCCACCCCACAAAACCCTTCCGACCACGCGGGCCCGCCTCGACTTCCGCGAAACCTCATACAAACCTTCCGAAGTTACTATACCCGCACTTAAGTACAGGGCTTGTGCAGTGCAATTCGCCCTTTCGCGCACAATCTTGCGTCCCGATATATTTCTCCACAACCGCCCATCCAGGACCCATAGAGCCATGATAACATCCGGGAGCCCATAAATGATCTTTGCACCATTCTCTCGAGACTGCGGGAAGTTTTGCCTGAGTATCCTGCTCGACCTACCTTTGATCTTCTTAGCTATAAAACGCACAGAATACTTTGGAGGATATTCTATAAACAGATGAACATGATCCACATTCACAGCCATATCGATGATCTCAATCTCCATCTCTTTACAGGTCGTACGGATAATCCCCTCCACCGCGAGCGCAACATCCTCGACCAGAATTTTTCCACGGTACTTCGGTGTAATCACCATGGACCCCTTCCAGTTATCAGCATATCAGGAAATAACCTGAGATATTGATATTGTTCAATCACATATTTTATGTTATGCAGGAAAAAATCCTTTCGCCTGAAAGAACAGAGAAGGAGAAGGTATCTGATCTGCAGATTCGACCGAAAACATTTGACGAATTTGTAGGGCAGGCGGAACTAAAAAAACAGTTGCATATCTTTATAAAAGCGGCAAAAGAACGTGGTGAACCTCTTGATCACGTCCTCCTGTCAGGTCCGCCCGGTCTTGGAAAAACAACGCTTGCACATATCGTTGCAACCGAGCTTGGTGTAGAGATCAGAGCGACGACAGGACCGGTTCTGGAGCGCCCAGGCGACCTTGCCGCGATTCTTACGAATCTCGGGGCAAAGGATGTTCTCTTCATCGATGAGATACACAGATTGAACCAGATCGTTGAAGAAACCCTGTATTCCGCAATGGAGGATTTCGCAATCGATGTGATGATCGGAGAAGGTGTGAGCGCACGTTCTGTCCGCCTGAGCCTGTCACCTTTTACGCTTATAGGTGCAACCACAAGAACCGGGCTCATCAGTTCCCCTCTCAGGGATCGCTTCGGTGTGATCAATCGATTGAACTTCTATTCCCCTGATACGTTGACAGAGATCGTTCTCAGATCTTCAAGGGTGCTTGGAATTGAGATCGATCAGAGAGGCGCGGTAGAGATTGCAACCCGGTCGAGAGGCACTCCAAGGATTGCAAACCGAATCCTCCGCCGTGTCCGTGATTATGCGCAGGTGATGGCGGATGGTGTGGTCACAAAGGATGTTGTCGATGGTGCGTTACAGATGCTGAAGATCGATCACAGAGGATTGGATGAACTTGATCGAATGATTCTGGGTGTGATCATCGATGATTTCGATGGCGGTCCTGTTGGTGTCAAGACCATTGCGATCTCTGTTGGTGAGGAGGTGCGGACAATCGAGGATGTTGTGGAGCCGTACCTGATACAGATCGGTTTTATCAAGCGAACGCCGCAGGGGAGGGTCGCAACTGCGGCTGCGGGAGAGCATCTGCGGCAGGGGTGACTGGCGTACTTTCAGATTGACTTTTCCGTTCTTCAGGATGAAATCGATCTCAGTGTCGAATTCCCGAAGTAGTATTCCATCCAGCAAAATTTTTAAAACGGCATCAACACCAGGATTTCGTGACATCTTCATTGCACCGTAAACCTTTTATAGAAGTACTATCACTGATTTGTTGACCCTATTGTTATTCAGGGTCACTACACGAATAAAGTGAGGTATGATAAAAAATGGCAGGACAACTTGGAGGACAGCCAATATTCATTTTGCGTGAAGGAAGCGAGAGAACACGTGGAAGAGACGCACAGAACTCGAATATCATGGCTGCGAAGGCAGTCGCTGCTGCGGTACGCACCACGCTTGGACCAAAAGGAATGGACAAGATGCTGGTCGACTCACTCGGCGATATCGTCATCACCAATGATGGCGTCACCATCCTGAAAGAGATGGATATCGAACACCCCGCAGCAAAGATGGTGGTCGAGGTTTCAAAGACACAGGACGATGAGGTTGGGGATGGCACAACCACAGCCGCTGTTCTGACTGGCGAGCTACTTAAGATGTCAGAAGAACTGCTGGACAAGGATGTACATCCGACAATCATTGCATCCGGGTACAGGCTTGCGGCAATGAAAGCCGATGAGATACTGGCATCGATCGCGACCGATGTCGCACCAGATGATGAGGAAACTCTTATCGATATTGCAAACACTGCAATGACCGGGAAAGGAATCGAAGGAGCAAGGGATAAACTTGCCAAACTCTGTGTCGATTCTGTTCGATCGGTTGCAGAGGAGACCGACGGCAAGATGGTTGTTGATATCGAGAATATCAAGGTTGAAAAGAAGGTCGGTGGCGGTGTCGAGGATTCCGAACTGATCAGTGGAATGATCATCGATAAGGAGCGGGTACATCCGAATATGCCAAAGAAGATTGAGAATGCAAAGATCGCACTGCTCAGCACAGCAATCGAACTGAAGGACACTGAGGTCGATGCAGAGATTCAGATCACATCACCTGACCAGCTTCAGTCATTCCTGGATCAGGAAGAGAAGATGCTGCGGGACATGGTCGGGAAGGTAACAGGCAGCGGTGCAAACATTATCTTCTGCCAGAAAGGAATCGATGACATGGCGCAGCATTTCCTCGCGAAAGCTGGGGTTATGGCTGTTCGCAGGGTCAAGAAGAGTGACATCGACAAACTGGCAAAAGCGACCGGCGCAAAGAACATCACGAATCTCGATGAGATCGAAGAGAGCGATATCGGCAACGCAGATCTGGTCGAGGAGAAGAAGATCGGCGGCGGGAATATGATCTTTGTCACCGGCTGCAAGAATCCGATGGCAGTCTCGCTGATACTGCGTGGTGGAACCGAGCATGTAGTTGATGGACTTGAGCGTGCGCTGCATGATGCTCTGCGCGTTGTGGGCGTTACGATAGAGGATGGGAAACTTGTATCAGGCGGCGGCTCGCCAGAGGTTGAACTTTCACTGGAACTGCGTGAGTATGCGAACAGTTTAACTGGAAGAGACTCACTGGCAGTGAGTGCATTTGCAGATGCTCTCGAGATCATTCCGAGGACACTCGCTGAGAATGCAGGGCTTGACCCGATCGATAAACTGGTCGAGATGACGAGCCAGCACAAGGACGGCAATATTCATGCAGGACTCAATGTGTTCACAGGTGAGGTCATTGATATGTGGGAAGCCGGGATTGTTGAGCCCCTGCGTGTCAAAACACAGGCAATCAGTTCTGCTGCGGAATCCGCGGTAATGATCCTGCGGATCGATGATGTGATCGCATCCAGGGGAGAAGCGATGCCACCAGGTGCCGGCGGTATGCCACCAGGCGGTATGGGCGGCATGGAAGGTATGGAAGGCATGTACTGAAGCGCGAATCCTCGCGCTCTTTTATTTTTTTCTACGAAGTGTTTCTGAGAGATTTGGGTGTAAGATAAGCCTTCGGAAGAATTTTTGAAGCGGAGATATTATCAAAATGAACATGCTCAATATCTTGTGGTAGATCAGAGATCGAACGCGAATACGATAGAACGGTAAAATCAGTGTAATCTGTGTCTAAAAAACTTATCAGCCACAGATTAACACTGATTTTACAGATTACTGGTTGTCTGTGACGTTGGATCCGTTTAAGAACTCCAAACAATATTGAGCAGGTACATGGTCTCTCTTCCAAAGGATAAGAAAACCATTAATACCAGAGTCAGCAGTCATGTTAGTACAGATGATTCACCGCGTTGCGATCGTTTTCGACTCATCAGGTACACTGATGCATACGTACAGGGTGGCAAAGGATATCAGAACAGGAGAGATGCTGCATAACACTGTTGCTTTACATCTTGTTCGCAGATCCCAGGCACTCGTTGCTATCGACACGCCTCCGGATGTGTTGTTCAACCACCCACCAGACCAGACTCTGCAGCATTTTCTTGCAGAAAATAATATCGATATAAATATCGGCTGTGCGAGCGATGATATCACAACCGATGATGTCAGGAATATGCTGGATTGCGGTTCAGGGAGTGCACACGTCTCTGATCTCTGTGATGTGGTATCAGCAGTGAGAAAAAAGTGCAAAAACGTCATCTACATCGGAGCCGGATTTGTTATCGACGTACCAACAGGAGCGATTCATTATGTGGTATGCTCAGGCGGAAAACTGTTTGATGACGCAGAATCTGTGATAGCCCAACTTAAGGGTTGCGCAGATATTTACATCGCATCAGGTGACAGTATGCGAAATCTATCGGTTCTTGCAGGGCATCTGAACATTCCACAGGAGAATGTGTTTCCGGTAGCAACCCCAATCATAAAGGAAGATCTGGTTAAGGATCTCAAGGAAAACTATGACTGCGTGGTCATGGTCGGCGATGAGATCAATGATCTCCGTGCGATCAGAGCAGCGGATGTCGGGGTGCTGACGCTGCAGCAGTGTTCTGATAAATTACAAAAATTATGCGATGCTGCCGATATAAGTATACCGGACATATCGGAACTTCCTCATGCCAT
>JAYEGV010000195.1:1302-7962 GCA_034659235.1 Methanobacteriota archaeon | reverse complement strand
ATCTCCGTGCGATCAGAGCAGCGGATGTCGGGGTGCTGACGCTGCAGCAGTGTTCTGATAAATTACAAAAATTATGCGATGCTGCCGATATAAGTATACCGGACATATCGGAACTTCCTCATGCCATTCGGAAATGGAATCGTAGATCTGCTATAGACGATGCGATTATATACCAAAACGATCCACTCAAAACAGATGAATAACACCCTGAATCTCGATTACAAAAAACTCGGACTTAAAGCCGGACTGGAGATTCACCAGCAACTTGACACAAAATATAAACTCTTCTGCAGATGCCCGACGCTGCTCAGGGATACGCGTGAATCGAATTATGAGTTTTACCGTTACCTGCGACCGACACAGAGCGAGATGGGGGAGACAGATCGGGCAGCGCTTGAAGAGGCGAAAGTCATCAGGAAATTCATATACAAGGCTTATCCAAGCACCTGTCTTGTTGAGAATGATGAAGAGCCGCCGCGCGAATTAAATGAGGAGGCGATCGATATCACGCTCACAATCGCCAGATTATTCAATATGCCTCCTGTCGATCTGATCCATACCATGCGCAAGATCGTGATCGATGGCTCAAACACCACAGGATTCCAGCGCACATCACTCGTTGCAACCGATGGATACTTCGAGACATCGCAGGGCAGGGTTGGCGTGGATGTGCTGTGCCTCGAGGAGGAGGCATGCCAGCGGGTCGAGGAAAGGAAAGGTGCGGTCGTATTTTCGCTGGACCGTCTGGGAATTCCCCTGGTTGAGATTGGCACCGCTCCTGATATTGTTTCGCCCGCACATGCAAGAGAATCTGCCGAGCAGATCGGAATGATCCTCAGGTCAACTGGTGCTGTGAAGCGGGGAATCGGGACGATCCGGCAGGATATCAACATCTCAATCGCAGAGGGTGCAAGAGTTGAGGTAAAAGGTGTTCAGGAGCTTGATCTGATAGAGACGATCGTGGAGTATGAAGCACTGCGTCAGACCAGACTGCTGGAGATACGAGACGAATTGCAAGAGAGAGATGCAGCTGTTGGTGAGATGATCGATGTGACGCATATCTTTGAGAATACCGGGTCTCCGATCATCAAACGTGCAATTAAGAAAGGATGTGTGCTTGCTCTATGCCTTCACGGGTTCGCAGGTATGGTTGGAAAGGAGATCCAACCGGGCAGACGTCTCGGATCGGAATTTTCGGATCGAGCAAAAAAAGCAGGGGTTGGCGGGATATTTCACACTGATGAACTGCCTGCGTATGGAATCACAGAGGATGAGGTTCTGGCATTGCGCACTGCTGCTGGCGCAGAGCCAGAGGATTGCGTTGTTATCGTCGCTGATATGCACGATCAGGCGGTTGCCGCATTAAGTGAGGTTAGAGCAAGAGCAGAGCAGGCAATGACTTGTGTTCCCGAGGAGACGAGAAAGATGCTTGCGGATGGCAGCACCGCATATCTGCGACCGCTCCCAGGTGCAGCGCGGATGTATCCCGAGACCGATATTCCGCCAGTGCCGATATCCGGCAGAATTGATAAAATAATAATCCCGGAATTGCTTTCTTCTAAAAAGAATCGTTATATCAGGGAATACAAACTTTCAGAGGATCTGGCGCAGAAGATAACATATTCCAGATATCCGGGCGTCTTCGAAGATATTATGAATTCAGTGAGTGTGGATGCTGCACTGGTGGTGCGAACCCTGACCGCAACCCTGACCGAACTGAGGAAAGAAGGGATTCATATCGAACAATTACAGAATAAACACTTTTTAGAAATGTTCAGATTAATATCGGATGCTACGATCGCAAAAGAAGGGATCATCGATATATTACGTCTGCTTGCAGAAGAGCCTGATCGTACGGTTGCGGATGTGGCATCAAGCCTCGGTCTCATCGGTATGACTGAGGAACAGATCGAGAGTGTGATCGCAACGGTTGTTTCCGAGCGGAGCGATTTTGTCCACATTCGCGGAGAGGGTGCACACGGTCCGCTGATGGGGGTGGTGATGCGCAAACTTCGCGGCAGAGCGGATGGTAATCTGATCAGCAGAATACTTACAGAAAAGATCAGGGAGGAGTTACTATAATCAGTGTGAATCGATACAAATGCGGATACTGCGGCGCATGTGTTTCGGTGTGCCCGGTCGGAGCGATTGAACTGATCGAGACCTGGATTGAGATAGCAGACAACTGCACCGAATGCGGGACGTGCGCCAGAGTATGTCCGATCGGAGCAATCGAGGTGCTGAAATGAAGGATCGGTACGATGTCATCGTTGTTGGTGCCGGACCTGCCGGCTCAATCGCTGCAAAGACCATTGCCGTGCACGGGCTCGATGTGCTGATGATCGAAAAGAGGCAGGAGATTGGAGATCCTGTCAGATGTGCGGAAGGCGTCGGGAAACCGCAGATCAAAAAGCATATAAAACCTGATGAACGATGGATTGCGGCTGAGGTCAGAGGTTCCCGAATCTTTGCTCCTGATGGCACCGTGGTTGAACTATCAGAGGATCTTTCAGGTGCAGAGGTCGGATACGTGCTCGAACGCAAGGTGTTTGACCGTGCGCTTGCCGATGAGGCAGCACTTGCCGGAGCAGAGATATCTGTCAAGACGCGGGCAACAGATCTCATCATTAAGGATGGCTTTATCAAAGGTATAACTGCTCTGCATATAGGCGAGGAGCAGAGGATTCATGCGGATATCGTTATCGGTGCGGACGGTGTCGAATCCAAGATCGGACGATGGGCAGGTATCAATACCACGCTTCCGGCTTCCGGTATTGAGACCTGTGCACAGTTCCTTGTTGCGGATATCGATATCGAGCAGGATCGCTGCGAATTTCATACCGGCAACACGATAGCACCGTCAGGATACGCATGGGTGTTTCCAAAAGGTGAACGATGCGCAAATATCGGACTTGGGGTCAGTGGTGATGTACATGCAGCGCGTCCGGTCGATCTGCTCAAAAATTTTGTCCGGACACGATACAATGATGGTAAGATCATTGAATTCGTGGTCGGCGGCGTTCCAACATCAGGACCACTGGAGCAGACAGTTACTGATGGATTGATGTTGGCAGGCGATGCGGCACGCCAGTCAGATCCGCTTACAGGTGGCGGCATCATCAATGCGATGGATGCGGGAAAGATCGCGGGAGATGTTGCTGCTCATGCGATCGAGGAGGAGGATGTATCGAGGGCGAGATTGCAGGAATACGATGCCGGCTGGAGAGAGACGTTCGGTAAAAAATTGAACAGATCACTTGCTGTGAAGAATCGTTTCGTGACGCTCTCAGATGACGATCTGAACACACTTGCGCATTCGGTGGAGGGTGCGGATTTCAGTACGATGGAACTATTCGGATTACTGGTTACATTGGTTCGCAAAAACCCGAGAATACTCTGGAGTTTGCGGAAGATGTTTTGATGTACCTGCTCAATATTGTGTGGAGTTCTTAAACGGATCCAACGTCACAGACAACCAGTAATCCGTAAAATCAGTGTTAATCTGTGGCTGATAAGTTTTTTAGATACAGATTACACTGATTTTACCGTTCTATCGCATTCGCGTTCGATCTCTGATCTACCACAAGATACCCAAGCATATTCGAAAACTTCACGTCCGGTTCTGTGAGGGGGCTCATAGTAACCTCAAAGCCAAGAATACGGCGGGAGGTGCGCTATGAGCTCTACTCGACATTTATCAATGTTCATTTGTGTTTGATCCAACACCAACGTTACAATGATTCTCCTGCACTTTCGCGGGACGCACATACGCAATCGCCTGATCGAGATGTCCCCTCGTAATCATGACCGTGCCTGCAAGCGTTTTCGCATCTACAGATGTTTCCATTCCGGACATCGCCTCACGCAGCGCAAGCATTGCTGCCTCCCTGCATACCGCTTCGACGTCTGCGCCAGAATATCCTTCGGTTTCCTTAGCGAGCGTTGATATAAAAACATCACTGGAAAGCGGTTTACCCTCAAGATGGATCTCGAAGATCCTTGATCTCGTCTCCTCATCCGGCATCGGCACATAGATGAGACGGTCGATCCTTCCAGGTCTTAGCAGTGCCGGATCCACTATATCGATGCGGTTGGTGGCAGCAACCACGACCACGTCATGCAGTTCCTCGAGCCCGTCCAGTTCTGTCAGAATCTGGGAGACCACCCGCTCGGTCACAAAGGTATCAGCGCTGCTCCCACGCACAGGCACGATCGAATCGATCTCATCAAAGAATATGATCGCTGGAGATGCCTGTCTTGCCTTGCGAAATATGTCTCTTATGGCTCTCTCTGATTCTCCGACATACTTGCTCAATAGTTCAGGTCCCTTGATGCTGATGAAATTTGCAGAACTCTCGGTAGCAACTGCTTTCGCAAGCATGGTCTTTCCTGTTCCGGGAGGACCGAACAGCAGCACACCGGTTGGTGGATTCGTGCTTATCACCTCGAATATCTCAGGATAGCGAAGTGGCCACTCCACAATCTCGATTAATTCCTGCTTCTCAGCATTCAATCCACCGATATCGGTCCATCTGACCTTCGGTATCTCAACAAATACTTCACGCATTGCAGAAGGCTCTATATTTTTCATAGCCTCATAAAAATCCTTTTTTGTTACGATCAGTCGGTCGAGCAGTTCCGATGGAATATCCGCTTCGAGATCGATCTCCTCCCTGATCATCCGCAATGCATGCATGGCAGCCTCCTTGCAGAGCGATGCGATATCAGCACCAACAAAACCATGTGTTATTAGAGCGAGATCATCGAGACCTTTTTCCGGCATTTCCGGATCAAGCGGCATCCCTCTCGTATGAACCTGCAGTATCTCAAGTCTGCCACTGCTGTCCGGAACCCCGATCTCGATCTCACGATCGAATCTCCCGCCCCTGCGCATCGCAGGATCAATAGCATTCGGGCGGTTGGTTGCTGCGATCACGACAACCTCGCCCCGTGATTCGAGTCCATCCATAAGTGAGAGCAACTGCGCAACAACTCTGCGCTCTGTTTCTCCTGTAACCTCGCCGCGTTTTGGCGCAATCGAATCGATTTCATCGATGAAAATGATGCTTGGCGCCTCTTTTTCTGCCTCTTCAAAAATATCCCTGAGATGTTTCTCGCTCTCACCGTAATATTTGCTCACGATCTCAGGACCGCTGATCGATATAAAATTCGATGATGTTTCGCTTGCCACAGCCTTTGCGATCATCGTTTTTCCGGTTCCCGGGGGCCCGTGCAAGAGCACACCTCTCGGAGGGGAGATGCCGAGTTTCCGGAACAGTTCCGGATGGCGGAGCGGGAGTTCGATCATCTCACGGATCAGATCAATCTCACGCCTGAGACCGCCGATATCCTCATAAGTGATCTCTGCGGCACGTGCCCCACCTCTGATCGGGCGTTCCTTGAGTGTAATCTTAGTGTCTCTGGTTATGATGACCGCGCCCGGCGGCTGGGTTGCAGTGACCATAAACACAATCGGATTGTCCACTGTCTCAACCCGAAGATGCTGCCCCTTCGCAACCGGTCTGCCATCGAGATGCCGTATCAGATATCGCGTTCCGCCGACAAAAGAGGTATACTGGGTTGGTGCAAGCGTGATTCTGGTCGCATTATTTACTGCTGCCCTGCACACCCTGACTCTATCATCGATTGCAGTACATGCATTGCTCCTCGTGTTTCCATCGATCCGTACCAGATCAAGCCCGGAATCGCCAGGATAGCCTGGCAGCACAGTGGCGTACGCTTTCTTTTTGCCTGATATCTCGATCACATCTCTGCCACTTACGCCAAGCAGATCCATGACATCCCGGTCGATGCGTGCGATATCTCTGCCCGCGTCCCTGTGATACGCCTCTGCCACGCGCAGCGTGAGTTCCTGTGCGCCGGTGTTCATGTGCTACAGTTGTATACTGCTTATTTGTATCAGTTTCGGAGAACATGCCTAACCACAACTCAACATAAATAATGACCTATAAATCCGATCACGGATTGCGCTTAAAAGTATCAAAAGTTATTATCTTTATTACATCAAACATTGCCGTATGGATCAGACAACATATTTTAGACACAGATTTACACAGATTACACGGATTCATTTCTTGTCCATTATACGGCGTTTTATACTTACAGACCTACCAAAGTTGATCAGAAGACCCACTTCAATACCGGTTGCTCTGAGATAATTCACGATCTGAGTCTCATGAATCCCGGATAATTCTTTTATGGCTTTAATTTCAAGAAGAACTTTTCCATCGACGATAATATCAGCAACATAATTACCAACGACTTCATCATGATAATAGACTTTTATAGGTTTTTCGACCTCTACACTAAATCCAAGCGTCCGAAGTTCAATGGCGAGAGAATTTTGGTATACTTTTTCCAAAAAACCAGAGCCAAGTGTGTTATGTAGTTTGTAGGCTGCTCCAATTATCTTCTCGGTTATCTCACGATGTTTATAATTTTTCATCTGTGTAATCTGTGTTAATCTGTGTCTATATATACTGTTGTATGGTTTAAAAACACTTCACATAATACAACAATTGATCTTCATCGGGTATCATAATCTATCAGATCATGGATTACGAGGTTGTTGTGGTCGGTGCCGGACCTGCTGGCTGTCTGGCAGCGAAGCACGCCGCAAAAAACGGAGCAAAAACACTC
>JAYEGV010000195.1:0-1202 GCA_034659235.1 Methanobacteriota archaeon | reverse complement strand
CAACAATTGATCTTCATCGGGTATCATAATCTATCAGATCATGGATTACGAGGTTGTTGTGGTCGGTGCCGGACCTGCTGGCTGTCTGGCAGCGAAGCACGCCGCAAAAAACGGAGCAAAAACACTCATCATCGAGGAACACGCATCCATCGGATCTCCTGTGCAGTGTGCAGGACTATTGAGTACGAATGCAATCAGGGAGTGTGAAATAACTCCGGATAGCAAATTTCATCCGATTACTGGCGCATTCGTCCATGCGCCTGATGGGCGGCGGATCTGCGTATCAGGAGGTGAGATCAAGGCGTATGTGGTTGATCGCAGATACATTGACCGCACGCTCGCTCTCTATGCGATCCGATCCGGCGCAGATATCATCATGCGCACGCATGCTGTTGATATGAAGATTCATAAAGACCGGAGGATTCTTTATGTCACAATCGAAGGTGAGCCAGATACGATCGAGGCTGATGTGGTCATCGGAGCGGATGGTGTTCAGAGTCGTATCGCACGGCTTGCTGGTCTCAACAGACCTGAAACGATCCTGTCTGGCGCACAGATCGAAACAATCTATGATTTCGATGACCCTGAATTTGTGGAGATCTTTCCCGGATCGTGTGCGCCCGGATTCTTTGCGTGGGCGATTCCGTATCATGGTAGTGCACGCATCGGGCTTGCTGTCAGATCAGGACACGCATGGGATCATCTGCAGCGATTGTTATTACGGCACCGGGTCGTATCCCAAAAGCGCGGCGCTGGTATCGCTGATCTCGTACTCGGCGCAATTCCTATCGGCGTACCGCAGAGAGCAGCAGCCGATGGCGTGCTCATCACCGGCGATGCGGCAGGGCAGGTCAAGCCGACATCCGGCGGAGGCGTATATCCCGGTGCTGTGTGTGCGAAGATTGCAGGAACGGTAGCTGCACACGCAGTCATGGATGGGGATACATCTGTCGAACGACTTTCCGAATACGATAAACGCTGGAGGGCGGTGATCGGGCGAGAACTGGCAATCGGAAAGAAGATCAATGAATGGATGGCACATCTCGATGATTACAGGATCAACCGGCTAATTGAAGTGCTGGATGACGATGAACTGCTGGATCTGATCACAAGATACGGAGATATGGATCATCCGTCGGTCGTTCTTCGAAAACTGCTGATGAATCGTAAGAGTGTGGGCGCTTTTCTGAAGATGGTTCTTG
>JAYEGV010000194.1:0-6343 GCA_034659235.1 Methanobacteriota archaeon | reverse complement strand
ACACAGTACGGCTCTTCAGCTAGATAGTCGCCTGTCGCGGCATAAGCGCGTGCACGGCAGCCGCCGCAGACCCGTTTGTACTCACAGATGCCGCACTTCCCTTTCAGTTTACTAACATCACGCAGATCCAGAAAAACCTTCGCATGATCCCATATCTCCTTAAACGGCTTCTCCCTGATGCTTCCTGCGAGAACCGGAAGATATCCGCATGGATATACCCCGCCGGTTCGTGAGATGAAACAGAAACCTGTGCCTGCGAGACAACCCTTTGTCATCGCCTCGAAGCCGTGCGTCTTCGCAGTGATCGTGATCCCTTCTTCCTTTGCGCGCTCACGCATGATTCTGAAATAGTGGGGTGCGCATGTTGCCTTCAACTGAATCTTAACCTTCTTGTGCTGATCATAGAACCAGTTGAGGACTCTCTCATATTCGAGCGGAGGTATCTCGTCTTCCTCTCTGCCGCGCCCGGTTGGAACCAGAAGGAAGATGTGCAGCGCATCAGCACCGATATCGATACTCAGATCAAGAATCCCTGGAATCTCGTCGAGATTCTTGTTCGATATCGTGGTGTTGATCTGAAGGCTGATGCCGGCGTCCAGAATCTCTCTTATCCCGCGCATTGCGCCGTCGAATGCTCCTGGCATTCCCCTGAATGCGTCATGCGTTCCGGCATTCGAACCATCGATACTCACGCTGATTCTTGGTATCCCGACATCCTTCAGCCGGTGCGCAATATCCTCTGTTATCAGCGTGCCGTTGGTTCCGAGCACCATCCGGAGTCCTTTATCCATGCCGTACTGCGCGATTTCGTAGAGATCATCGCGCATCAACGGCTCTCCTCCGCTCAAGATGATTATCGGACTGGCAAAACTTGCGATCTCATCGATCAGATGGAATGCCTCATCCGTGGATAATTCATTCGGATCTGGCTTTTCAGTGGAAGATCCGCGGCAGTGCTTGCATTTGAGATTGCACGCGCCTGTAAGTTCCCATGCGATCAATCGTGGTTTTATCTCTTTTGTCGTCATCGTTTGATCATCTCAAGCACATCACACATCTTGCCTATCGTATCCTTCACGGTCGCTATGCCGACTTCATCGGATTCTGCTGGCGCATGCACGATCCCTCCGAAATGGCTATTGTTACCGACCACGATCATGCCGTGGATGTGCATCCAATCATGGATCGCCTGTATCGTCTTCTCCTGTCCGCCGTTGCGCGAGCCTCCGACAGCGATCGCAGCTCCGACTTTGCCTGATAACAGAAATCCCTGCCTTCTGAACATGAGGGTTCTATCGAAGAGCGCTTTCAGTTGTGCTGTCACGCATCCGAAGTACACAGGCGAGGCAACGATGATCCCATCAGCAGATTCGAGCAGAGGATATAGGTTGGTCATATCATCCTTGATCGCGCATTCCTTCGCGTCACTGCATCTGCCGCATGCGGTACATGGAGCAACGGAATATTTCGACAGAAGAATCCGGTCTACATCGAAATCTCGATTCTCTGCTATATCGAGTGTCATGTCGATCAGTTTTTCGCTGTTTCCGTTCGTTCTCGGACTTCCGGATATCCCTGTAATCTTCATAATATCACCTCCATCCAATCAGGTGGTTGCGCTTAATAAATTTACGATCCACACTTGCATAATATTAAACGGTATCGGTGTATTGTATCGGCGTACATACGTCCTATCCGGCAGTGAAGAGAGGTTGTACACCTTTTAAATATTACACCAAATGCTGTATTGATGATAATTTTTTAAATAAATTTTATATCTTAATATGGCTTTTAGAATAAGTAATACTAATTCCTTAATTTGGAAAATAAGTTGCACGCACCTCCCTCAAATCCTTAATGAACAATCATGTAGAAACAAAAGGTTTATATAGCATATGATCACGGTTATGCGCACCAAGAAATTTGGAGACCTACGCACATGTTGCATAGCAATCTGTGAGGCAAAGTTGCAATGCAACTTATACTACTCGGACGCGCTGGGACATCAGTTTCTTGGATAAATTATAGGAGGAACATAACGTGGCAGATAAGATAGACCTCTATGATGACAGAGGAAAACTGTTAAAGAGCGACGTAGACCTTCAAGCCATAAGTCCACTCAAGAACTCGGCTATTTTGAACATGGTTAACACCATTAAGAGGACGGTTGCTGTTAACCTTGCGGGTATTGAGAAGGCATGCAAGGGAGGAAAGTATGCCGGACAGATGCGACATATACCGGGTCGCGAGGTCGACATCGATCCAACAGCAAAGGCAGACAAGATTGCTGCGAGGGTCAAGGAACTGATCCAGGTCGAAGCAGGCGATGACACCGATGTGACGGTTCTTGGCGGCGGGAAGTTTTTGAGAGTTCAGGCACCGACCAGGAGAATCGAAGCCGGTGCAGAGTACGTTGCCGGAATGACCTGCGCTGCAGCAGCAGTTGTTGAAGCACTGCGCGAGGAGTACAATCTTGGAATGTATGACACCCCGTACGTCAAGAACGCAGTCTGGGGAACATACCCACAGACGATGGACATGAAGGGTGGAAACGTGCTCTCAGTTCTTAGCATTCCACAGAACGATGAGGGTCTCGGATTTGCGCTTCGAAACATCATGGCAAACCACCTTGCTATGCTCTCCCAGAGAAACGCAATGAACTGCGCTGCAATCTCAAGCATTCTTGAGCACTGCGGAGTCTTTGAGATGGGGCAGGCGATAGGTCTCTTTGAGCGATATCAACTCCTTGCACTGGCATACCAGGGACTGAACGCAAACAACATGGTGTACGAGATGGTCAAGAACAACGGCAAGACCGGAACGATCGGAACCGTTGTCCAGGAGACCGTCGGACGTGCACTCGATGATGGCGTTATCGCTGTTGACAAGACGATGCCATCCGGATACAAGGTCTACAAGGCAAACGATGTGTGCTTATGGAACGCATACTGCGCAGCAGGTACGATAGCAGCAACGATGGTGAACTGCGGTGCACTTCGTGGCGCACAGGCTGTATCATCAACGCTTCTGTACTTCAACGACATGATCGAGAAGGAAACCTCACTCCCAGGATGCGACTTTGGTAGAGTCGAGGGTACTGCGGTAGGATTCTCCTTCTTCAGCCACTCAATCTACGGTGGCGGCGGACCAGGTGTGTTCAATGGTAACCACGTTGTGACCAGACACTCAACCGGAATGGCTATCCCATGCGTGGCGGCGGCAGTTGCACTTGATGCCGGAACGCAGATGTTCTCGCCAGAGTCAACATCAGCGCTCGTTCTTGACACATACAAGGACGTGCCGATCATGATGAACCCATTAAAGGAGGTCGCAGCAGCGGTGTAAAGAGGGATTGTTTCATGGTTACAACTTCAAATTCAGATCCCGTACAATACGAGATATTTCCACGAAGGATGCTCAACCCTGCTACAGCACAGGATCTCTTGAATAGACTCGAACAGATCGAGGGCGTTACTCGTGTGCTGGTTCAGGGTCCGAGACTCCCGCTCACAATTCCGTACGGACCCGGTAGGGGCGCTCCCGTCGATCATCCGGATCGAGAGATTGTTCGGGTGGGCGATCAGGTGATGGAACTACAGGTCAAGGTGGGCAGAATACGCCTTGAATCAGAGAATGATGTGATGGAAGAGATCAGAGCACTCTGTGAAGAGCTACTACCGTTCCCCTTTGAACTCAAAGAGGGGCTGTTCCTTCGCAGGAAGGCGACGGTCACCGATTATGCGAAATACGGTCCTGACGAGGATGTCGAGGATAAAAGCATATACGGGATGACCGATCCAAACATGAAACCCAGTGCGTGCATCACGTGCGGACCGGACCGAGAAGGCGAATGAAATGTTTGGCAGGGAGACACAGGTTATCGATTGCAGGGAAGGCATGGGTCTTGGTAGAGGAGGAGGGCTTGCCCAGCGTGGAACGCTCTCTGAAACCGGAAGACCCGACGTTATCGCAATCGCTATGACTCCCGGGAGACGCCACATCACCAAACCTGTCTGCGAGATCACACACGGACTCAGGCGGGAAGGGATTCAGGTCAGCGTGCTCGTGCTCGAAGCCGGCGCAGGTATTCCTGATGATGTACCTGCCGAGATCATGGCAAAGGGTTACGGACCAAAGTTTGGTCTGACTCAAAAGGAGATCGAGCAGATAGAAAAACATCACGCAGTATTGATCCACCTCGGAAATATCGGTTCGCATGTGATCTACAAGACCAAGCATATCCTGAAATATGTAGATGTACCTGCGATCATCGTCTGTCAGAATCCTGTTGATTTCGAGGATTTTGCAAGAGCAGGGGTCAAAACGCGGCTGGTTATGCCCAAGAATCGAGATATCGAGACGAGGGGCACAGTCATGGAGATTGTAACCGGAATTACGAGAGGCGTCACCTGTCAACGAAACAGGTTGAACGAAATCGTAAAGGCAACTATGAGAACAATACCACAATATACATAAGGAGAAATAATTATGGCATACACACCACAATACTATCCAGGATCTTCACACGTTGCAGTGAACAGAAGAAAGCACATGAGTGGAGACATTGAGAAACTGAGAACCGTCTCAGATGATGACCTCGTGGCAGTACTTGGTCACAGAGCACCAGGTGCGGACTATCCAAGCACCCATCCACCACTTGCAGAGATGGGTGAGCCGGACTGCCCGATCAGGCAGCTGGTTGAGCCAACACCAGGCGCAGCAGCAGGAGACCGTGTCAGATACTCACAGTTCACTGATTCGATGTACTCCGCACCATCGACTCCATACTTCAGAAGCTACTACGCAGCGATCAATCATCGAGGCGTAGACCCGGGAACACTGTCTGGTAGGCAGATCGTGGAAGCGAGAGAACGTGACATGGAAGAACAGTGCAAGGCAGCTGTTGAGTCAGAGATGACCTGCCCGGCTCTCGCAGGAATGAGAGGCTGCACAGTGCACGGACACTCACTGAGGCTTGCTGAGGACGGAACGATGTTCGATATGCTCCAGAGGGTCCACCTCGAGGGCGGCAACATCATCGAGGACAAGGATCAGGTCGGTCTTCCGATTGACAGGAAAGTCAATCTCGGAAAGCCGATGAGTGAGGATGAGGCAAAGAAGAGAACAACCATCTACCGAACCGATGGTGTCAGGTATCGAAGTGAGGAAGAGGTTCTTGACCACGTACATCTTGTGCACCACAGAAGAACGATGTATGGATTCAGACCTGAAACTGCGGCTGAGACCGCGCCAGGTGTTGGACCTGTTGAATACCACACGGTGTAGAGGAGGTAATATAAATGGCATACAAATATCCATCAGAGAAGATATTCGTTGACGCACTGAAGATGAAGTTCGCTGGTCTTGACCTTGCTGACCAGAAGACGAAGTACGTGCGTGCCGGAATCATGCAGAGCGCACGAAAGAGAGAGTTCCAGGCAGCAGGTGAGCGTGTCGCAGAGAAGCGTGGCATCAAGCAGTACAATGCAAACGTGCATTGCGGCGGCATACAACTCGGACAGAGACAACTTGTGCCGTACAAACTCTCGACCACTCAGGATATGGTTGAGGGTGACGATCTGCACTACGTCAACAACCCTGCGATGCAGCAGATGTGGGATGACATCAAGCGAACGATCATTGTGGGAATGGACCTTGCGCACGAGACTCTTGAGAAGCGTCTCGGAAAGGAGGTTACTCCTGAGTCTATCAACGGCTACATGGAGGCAGTAAACCACACGATGCCGGGTGCTGCGATTGTGCAGGAGCACATGGTCGAGACTCACCCGGGGCTGGTTGATGACTGCTATGTGAAGCTCTTCACTGGCGACGATGACCTTGCGGACGAGATCGACCCGCAGTACGTGATCAACATCAACAAGCTCTTCGACAAGGAAGAACAGGCAGAGAAGTTGAAGGCTGCGATCGGCAAGACCACATGGCAGGCTGTACACATTCCAACGATCGTTGTGCGATGCGCCGATGGCGGCAACACATCCAGATGGAGTGCGATGCAGATCGGAATGTCGTTCATTGCGGCATACAACATGTGCGCTGGTGAGGCTGCAGTAGCAGACCTTGCGTTCGCGGCAAAGCACGCAGCAGCAGTCCAGATGGCTGAGATGCTTCCGGCAAGAAGAGCAAGATCACCAAACGAGCCAGGAGGATTATCCTTCGGTTATGCAGCTGACATGGTCCAGACGATGAGGATCAAGCCGGAGGACCCGGTCTGGTACACACTCGAGGTCGTTGCTATGGGAACGATGCTCTACGACCAGATATGGCTCGGATCGTACATGTCAGGCGGTGTCGGATTCACGCAGTACGCAACAGCAGCATACAC
>JAYEGV010000193.1:0-6410 GCA_034659235.1 Methanobacteriota archaeon | reverse complement strand
TGACACATGCCATAACAAACAAGGTGCTTGCAGAACCGACCAAGATACTACGCGATGCAGCGGCAGAGGATGATACTGATTTTATTACAGCGGCTGCCGCACTCTTCGGACTGGATGGGAGATGATGAATGGTTAACGAAAAGGGGCATTTGCTTCCTGCATATTCTATGTGCAGCACCTCCGAAAGCGGCTTATAACCCGTCCGAAAAATGTACCGATGGGCTTTCCAACCACGAGATTAACACAGAAATCTCGTGGAAATCTGTGTAATCTTGTGGTTAGCCGCTTTTCGGATAGGCTCTTAACCCACACACCACTCAGCCATCATTTGATCCGGAAGGGGCAGCCATCCGGATCGGGATACATATCGACGTTGACAATAACGCCATCCACGCCCGACGCATCACAAAAATCGCTCTTCATGTATACAGTGTTTCCGAGCAGATACAGCATTGGAAATACCTTCTTCACCTCAATATCCGGCGGTGTGAAGCTCAAACTCTCCGGATCAAAGATGTCCCGCAGTTCCAGTTCCATCGGCGAATCACAGAGATGCGCACACACCGGAGGCTTCTCGTGATAAAACCGTGCCGTATGGCAGCTCCGTGCATAAGCGACCACAGCATATTCGAGATGTGCATACACCGGAAAGTCCAGTTTCTTTGCTGCTTTAATGGTTCTTGGGAGAAGATCGATCTCGATCCCCTCGATGCCCATATCTTTCAAGAGTGCACAGGTTCTCGAATAGTTGAGATTGGTCTGTAGATACGCATCTCTCACATAATCGCTCTCGTCCCGCAGGATGTGATCCACCCATGGACAGGCTTCTGATGTGTGCACGATGCCCCTGCCGGCAACAGGATGCGCAATCTCGCATGAGTACAGGATTCCGAGATCGTTTACAACGATGCGAAGATCCTTGATGCCGAGATCGTTCACCTCACTTACGTATGCACATACCCGATCAAAGTATTTCTGTGGTGTGATCGGAGTTACAAGCGTGATGCAATCCAGGTCTGATATCTCTGTGATATCCTCGATCGATGGCAGTTTATGTACACATCCCTCGCTACCGATCCCGATTCCGGTATCCGTATCCGCATCTTCGATCAACCGCATGATCTCTTCGATTCTTGAATAATTGGATGTTCTGAGTTCGATCATACATACGAATCGGTGATATATGTTTTAAGATACTTGCATCTTCTCTGCTCACACAACAACTGCCAGAAAGGCTCTTCTGCCAGTGCATAATCCCTGATTGCATCAGAATCGTGACCGCTGAGTGCGAGATCGATGCATCTCCGGTATATCTGCACAATCGATCTGATCATCTCCGGATTCATGCCTCTGCCAACGATCTTCAGCGCGCTCACTCCGATCTCGATCAAGTCAGGAATGCTGCAAATCGAGCAGTCAGTGCCTGCGTCAAGGATCGGGTACACGCGTCCACCGACCGAATAGTTTGCACGGCACGGAAGTCCGAGATTGATGCTCTCACCCGCGCTGTGGATGAGATGGCATGTGCCATTGATGTTCGAGCATCCGAACTGCCCGAATATCTCAAGATCGACGCCGCTCTTTGATAGCATCCTGATCTCATCGAGACCCATCTTGAATGGCAGAACAACCTTGCTCGCACCGAGATTCTTCAAGAGTTCGATCTGACCGATATTAAACGTGTTCAAAAGAACGCTTGCGTGAATCGGCAGTGTTATGCCGAGTTCTCTTACCAGATGCATCGCTCCAAGTTCCCCTATAATCAGCGCATCCACACCGGCGAGAGCGCCAGCCATGACATGTGCTACGAAGATATCTTCGAGTTCATCGCTTAAAAAAGGCGTATTCACTGCATAATCGACCTGAATACCATTCTTATGTGAAAACTCGATGATCTTTTCAAGTTCTGATAATGTTGGGACATTACAACCGCGCCCGCGCCCTGAAAGATTCAAATTCACAAAGTTCTGGTTTTCAAGTCCGAGATAGATCTCATCCGCGCCAGCATCGATCACGCTGACCGCTGTCTGATACGAGGATGCTGGTGCCATGAGGTTCATTCGTTTAGGATGCATGATCAGTAATACTCTACCTTCAATCGATTCTCCATTTTTCAAATAATCAGGATTTTTTGCTGCTTTCTTTCGTACCGAATTTGGCTGACATATTCTCTGTTTTGACGCTTGCACCGCAAATCGGGTATTTTATGAATTTTTTCATCATGATTCACTGATTATTTATCGATGTTCATGTGTTGTGATCAGTGATAAATGATGAAGAATCGCTCAAAAAGATGTTGATGCAACCAAGTATGGAATTAAAATTTGGATTATATCGTATGAGTAAAACTTATGTCCGTGTTTGTGGGCAGCATCGGTTTTCGGTCCGTCGATAAAAAAGCGCAGTTTATGCCAGTGCTGAGTATAGCAAGCACGCACATCATCGAACATCATTCTACTTAAGTGTAACGCTGAAACCATGTCTGCTGCAATGCTGATAGACATAAATACCGGATGATTCATCATGGAAAGCCTTATATACCCAACGCATCACATGATTTAATAAGAAACTCATTTTTTCATTTATGAGGTGCTTCTGATGGAAGATAATACGCTAAAAGGCACAACCACAATTGGATTGGTTTGCAAGGATGGAGTCGTTCTTGCAAGCGAGCGAAGAGCAACGATGGGATATCTCATCGCAAGTAAGGAGGCGCAGAAGATATACCAGATCGATGATGCCGTTGGCATGACCACAGCAGGTGCTGTTGGCGATGCTCAGCGGCTTGTACGTATCATCTCAGTGGAGTCGAGTTTGTATAAGATGCGAACACAGGAATCAATGACTGTCAAGGCGATGGCAAACCTGCTATCCAGCGTGCTTGGAGCGCAGCGAATGATACCATTTTATGTCCAGCTCCTGATCGGAGGCGTGGATAAAAACGGTCCGTGCATATACTCACTGGATGCTCTCGGAGGAAGACTTGAGGAGCGAAAAGCAGTTGCCACCGGATCAGGCTCACCGATCGCTTATGGCATACTCGAGGATCGATACCGGGAAGAGATCACGACCGCTGATGGTGCCGATCTCGCGGTGCGTGCCCTTCACAACGTTATGAAGCGGGATTGTGCATCAGGAGATGGGATCGATGTGGTGATCGTCACAGAGGGTCAATACCTCCGGATGAGCGAGGATGATATCAAAAAGAAGATAGAAGAACTGGGGAATTAATGGGTGTAGAAGACATACTATCAGAGCTGAAACAGCAGATCCGAAAGAAACTTCCGGTTGGGGTAACAATCTCGGACGTGGAGTTTGAGGGTCCTGAACTGGTAATATATACGAAAGAGCCGAGGAAACTGGCAGATAACGGCGAGATCGTGCGATCGATTGCAAAGGATGTGCGCAAGCGAATCGTGATCCGTCCGGACAAGAGCGTGCTGTACACTCGGGAAGACGCGATTGCTGCGATCAAAAAGATAGTACCGGAAGATGCAGGTATCGCGAACTATTACTTTGACCCCGATCTCGGTGAGGTGGTGATCGAGGCTGAGAAGCCAGGGCTCGTGATCGGGCAGCACGGGGCAATGCTGCGTGAGATCACGAAACATATTGGCTGGACACCAAAGGTGGTGCGCATCCCGCCGATCGAATCATCGACCATAAAGAATGTCAGGCGATTGATGCGCGAGAGTCTTGATGAGCGCAAACAGATTATGCGCGAGCTCGGAAAGAAGATACATCGCAGCATCACATCTCCTGACCGATGGATACGCATAACCGCGCTCGGCGGTTGTAGAGAGGTTGGGCGAAGTTGCTTCCTGTTATCAACCCCTGAGACCAGGATACTGGTTGATTGTGGCATCAATGTGGGTGCTGATGAGAATGGCGGCACGCCATATCTGTATATTCCTGAGGTTTCTCCAATCAGTCACCTCGATGGGGTGGTGATAACACATGCGCATCTCGATCACTGCGGGCTTGTGCCATTATTATTTAAATATGGATATCAAGGTCCCGTATATGTAACTCCGCCTACCCGCGATCTCATGGCGCTCCTGCAGATCGATTACATCGATGTCGCAAACAAAGAGGGTAGACGGATTCCTTATGGGTCCGATATGGTCAGGGAAGAGCTCAAACACACGATCGTTCTCGATTATGGAAGTGTCACCGATATCGCACCTGATATGAAACTGACATTCCACAATGCAGGACACATCCTCGGTTCAGCGGTCACTCACTTCCATATCGGCGATGGCTTGCACAATGTGGTCTTTACTGGTGATTTCAAGTATGAAAAGACCAGATTGTTCGATAGCGCGGTCAACAACTTCCCGAGAGCCGAAACTGTTTTCATGGAAGCAACTTATGGCGGTCCGGAAGATTTTCAACCTCCCCGGAAGGTCGCAGAGAAGAACATCTCCCAGATCGTGAAGAGAACGATTGAACGTGGGGGCAAGGCATTGATTCCTGCATTTGCTGTTGGACGCAGTCAGGATGTGATGCTGGTTCTTGAAGAGGCGATACGAAGGAAGATGATCGACGAGGTTCCTATATATCTGGATGGTATGATCTGGGAGGCAACAGCGATTCATACCACTCATCCTGAGTATCTGAACAGCGATTTACGGAGTTTGATCTTCCATAAAGGAATGAATCCGTTCCTTTCGGATTGTTTTGTCAGAGTTGATTCGCAGAAGATGCGAGAAGATCTCTTGAACGATCTCGATCCGGCGATTATAATCTCAACCTCCGGAATGATGAATGGCGGTCCGATTATGGAGTATCTCAAAGCCTTCGCACCCGATGAGAAGAGTACCCTGATATTTGTTGGTTATCAGGCAGAGGGAACGCTTGGGCAGCGTATTCAGAAAGGAAGGAGAGAGATCCCGATAACAAGAAGGGGCACGTCCGAGATACTCAGGATCAACCTTGAGGTGTGTACGGTGGATGGATTTTCAGGGCATTCGGATCGGAATCAATTGATGAACTACATCAGGAACATGCGTCCGAAACCGGAACTGGTTATAACCGAGCATGGTGATGAAAGGAACTGCCTGAATCTTGCGAGTTCGATCTATAATAAGTACCACATCAAAACGCAGGTGCCGAGAAATCTTGAGACCGTGAGAGTGGAGTGATCGCACAATACCATCACGTTCCTTGATGCGATCCTTACGCTTTCCCGACATACTCCACAGCCCTCCGGCACATTAGATGGATGCCAGCATACTCAGGAACGGTATTTGTGCCCTCCCCGATCTCAAAATGATTCCCACGAAGATCACATACCGCCGACGCTCCTGCCTCAACCATAATCTCCTTATCCGAAAAGACAACAGCATCCTTCAGCGGGTCGAAGATCTCGATATTCTCCATTGTCAGGGGAACGACTCTCAGACTCGAACCGCCATGCAGGGACGTGGGAAGCCGGATCAGTCGTTTTATGTCGCCTGTGACCGGCTCATCAACGCTCGCTCCGACCTCCTGCACCGCCCTTGATATCAACTCATTCCAGAATGATTCAGGAATATTCCTGAGAAGACCGATGCCCCCTTTCCTGATCAATTCAAGATTTGCGTTGATCAGTGCTTTAGCCCGCACCTCTCCAATTCCATCGAACCCCTGCAGTATCTTTAAAGCGTCTTCATTCTCGTGCAAATCCCGCAGATATCCAACAATCCACCGATTGATCTTCGTCCCCCATCCACCATGGTTCTCTCCTGGAATCGTTTTCATCTCAACCCCCCTGCCGCTCACATAATCCACGATCTCCCTCCGCTCAGCACTTCCGAGTGTCCGCACCATCGGATCGCGCACATGGATATGGTACCCGCGTCCGCCAGAGAAGACGACATCGATCATATCATCTGAAAACCCGAAGTCATCGGTCATAAAATCCAGGAGTTTTACTGTCTCGTGCTTGACCCGTGCAAGCATCTCAGGATACGACTTCGGTGCGTCCCTGAGATGGTCGGCATCCAGATCAAAGATCAGGTCTGCGCCGATCCAGTTTTTATCCGCCATCGTGCCTGCTTCCGGATGCTCATAATACGCGACCGATGAGAATGCGTGCGCAGGAGCCATGCTCCGCAGGTATTCGAGCACCTCCTGACGTGAACGAAACGATTTATGCCGGAACATCACGATCTTCGGCAGCGCATCGAACATGACAAAACCCCATTCCCGGCTCTCGAATCCAGACGGCAATTGAATCGGATATTCGAGGTAATATTCCCTGAATCTCTCTCTTAAGAAGTGTTTTGTGCGTTCGTTCATCTGTAACAACTCACCTTTGAGAAGTTGATCTGTTTTTAGCCTTTCCGTTGGGTGACACTTCAAGTTTTTTTCAGACACGGATTAACACGGATTAACACGGATTTATTGTTAATTGGGATCAGTTTTAA
>JAYEGV010000192.1:0-6452 GCA_034659235.1 Methanobacteriota archaeon | reverse complement strand
ACTGAACCGACCGCCAAACCCGGTCGAAGAAGGCTGCTTCCTGAACCTCTGGAGCGAGCACTGCTCGTACCGCTCGAGCGCGAAGCACCTCCGCACGTTTCCCACAGAAAGCGAGCGCGTAATAATCGGTCCCGGAGACGATGCAGCAATAATACATCTAAAAGACGACCTCGTTCTCGCAATCGCGATGGAGAGCCACAACCACCCGTCTTATGTGGACCCATACAACGGCGCGGCAACTGGCGTCGGAGGAATCGTGAGAGACGTCCTCTCGATGGGCGCACGTCCGATCGCGCTGATGGATCTCCTGTATTTTGGGATGCCTGATCAGCCAAAGAACCTGTATCTCTTCGAGCATGTGATCGAGGGTATCGCAGGCTACGGGAACTGCATCGGCGTTCCAGTGGTGCGCGGAGAAACATATTTCGACAGCGCATACTCAGGAAATCCGCTCGTAAATGTCGTGTGCGTCGGGCTTGCGCATAAAAAAGATGTCGTTACAGCAACAGCGCAAGCCGCCGGAGATGCCCTCATCCTGATGGGGTCAACGACAGGAAGGGACGGTCTCGGAGGCGCGTCGTTCGCATCGCGTGACCTGTCAGAGGAATCCGAGTCAGAGGACCGGTCGAGCGTCCAGATCGGTGATCCATTCACAGAGAAGCTTTTAATCGACGCAGTTCTCGAGGCAGTCGATTCCGGATATGTACTCGCATGTCGGGATCTCGGTGCTGCAGGTCTCGTTGGAGCGAGCGCTGAGATGGGCGCGAAAGGGAATCTCGGCTTGCATCTGAACCTTGACAGGGTTCGTTTGCGGGAATCGGGGATGACACCTTACGAGATCCTGATTGCCGAATCACAGGAGAGGATGGTTCTTGAGGTGAATCCATCGAATGTTGATTTCGTTCTTGCGATAGCTGAGAAGTACGATCTTGATGCGAGCGTGGTTGGAGAGTTCACAGATGATATGCGGTATCTGGTTGAGTTCAACGGAGAGGTTGTCGTGGATCTGCCGATCGATTTCATCGCGGGTGGTGCGCCGGCATTCGAGACCGAATCAAGAAGACCGGAAAAAAAGACTGCAGAAGAGGAGAGACCTGATATCAGGGATGATCTGAAAACCTCGATTCTGAAACTGCTCGCAAGTCCAAACATCGCATCGAAGGAGTGGATCTACCGCCAGTACGACCACGAGGTCCAGATACGAACCATGATAAAGCCGGGTGACGATGCCGGTATCTTGCGAATCGATAGTAAAACCGCAATTGCGCTCTCATGCGGCTGCAACCCGGAGCATATCGCGCTCGATCCGTACCATGGTGCGGCAGGATCGGTTCTTGAGAACGCGATGAATCTTGCATGTAAAGGTGCTTATCCTGTAGCGCTTGTGAACTGCCTCAACTTCGGGGACCCTGAGGATTTAGAGATCTACTGGCAGTTTGCTGAATCCGTACGTGGAATCGGAGATATGTGCCGGGCGCTTCGGATCCCTGTTGTCGGGGGCAATGTCTCGTTCTACAACGAGAGCGATGAGTTTGGAACTGCGATCCCGCCGACACCGAGCATCGGCATGGTCGGGCTCCTCGAGGATTGCCAGATCCCTGCGATCGGGTTTGCGAACGCCGGGGATACGGTCATCCTCGTCGGAGAGACTGAGGAAGAACTTGGTGGAAGCGAGTATTATTCGATCTATGGCTGCACTGGCGGGAGTGTTCCTGCACCCCCACCGGATTCATCGAAGATCATCAACTCGGTGAAAAATGCGATCAAAACAGGATGTGTCACATCAGCGCACGACGTTTCCAGCGGGGGGATTGCGATTGCGCTGTGCGAGATGGCACAGGAGATTGGTGCGAAGATCAATCTCACAGATTTGAAGGATCTGAGTTCTGACGCAACACTCTTCTCTGAGTCGCACGGGCGTGCTATCCTTGCGACATCGGATCCGGATACGGTAATCAAGCAACTGCAGGGTCTGCCGCATCAGATCATCGGAGAGGTCGGGGGCGACGATGTGAGCATCAAGACTGTCGATGGTACGATGATAATATCGCTGCACGAGATCGAGGTTGCAAGAGAAGGTATCGCACGGATAATGCGTTGAATGTTTGGGACCGGCACAATCGGATTTTCCGGTAATGTCCTACAAACCGTGACTTATTTAAACCCAAAATTCAAAGAATGTAGCCTCCAATAACGAATCGCAGAGAAAAAGTTGAAAAATATAATCAACCGCAGATAAACGCTGATGAACGCAGATTTGTTGATCGGGCATCTGCGTTTATCTGCGTGCATCTGCGGCTATTCAGAAGTCATGAAATTTAGGACATTGCCGATTTTCCAGTGAAATACACTCAGGTTTTTGGTGGTCAAACACATGGCTACAAACATTCGTGCCATTCGTGGAATTCGTCACATTCGTGATCTTTCAATGCTGATTGGAAAAGTGTCAAAACACGAATTTCACGAATGAGACGAATGACACGAATCAAGTAAATTGGCGGAAAACACTCTGATTTTTAGATAGTGCCTTTGGGACTTACGAAATTCACGATGAAACAGCCGTCTCCATAAACTCATCCACACGATCCACAATCTCCTCAAATGAACTCGCGGTTTTGGAATTGATCTCCGCAACAAATGGGATGCCGCTATCACCGGAACTGACAACCAGCGGATCCAGCGGCACGCTACCGAGAAACGGTACATCCATCTCCTCAGCGATACGTTTCCCGCCTCCTTTTCCAAACAGATCGATCGTATATCCACAGTGCGGACATACAAAGCCGCTCATATTCTCGATGATCCCGATAACCGGAATTTCAAGGTATTTTGCCATGTTCACAGCCTTTTTTGTATCGAGAAGCGCAACGTCCTGTGGTGTGGTAACGATGATTGCGCCATCCACGTCCATCAACCGTGCAATACTCATCGGTTCATCGCCGGTTCCGGGAGGTAGATCGATCAGCAGGTAATCGAGCGTTCCCCATCGCACCTCTTCGACGAACTGCCGTATCGCATCCGTTCTGAGCGGACCACGCCATGGCACAGCAGCATCCCTTCCGATCAGAAAAGCCATCGACATGACAGAGATTCCATGATCGTAGCCGATTGGCAGATATACCGGTATCATCAGTTCCTCGTCTGCGGATGGGAATTCGTCCTCGAGATTTAGCATCTTTGGTATGTTCGGTCCGGTGATATCGGCGTCAAGCAGTCCAACGTTCTGTCTACGCTCAGCCAGTGTGAGCGCAAGATTGACTGTCACCGTGGTCTTGCCAACGCCGCCCTTGCCGCTCATGACCATGATTCTATGTGTTATCTGATCTGTTTCGTTCATTTATTTCATCAGGCTCTCGACAAACTCCTTCACGCCATCCCCATAAGGTTCATTGCAGATGATGTCCGCTTCATTCTTAAGATCTTCCACAGCATTTGCAACCGCCACCCTGACACCTGCGACTGCAAACATCCTGAGGTCATTCTCAGCATCCCCGATGCATGCAAGATGTTCTCTACAAATCCCGTTGATCTCTGCTGCTTTTGCAATGCCGATCCCTTTATTGATGCCCTTCGGCATGATCATCACATCGTTCCGATTAAGCTCGATATCAACGGATAGATCGTTTCTTCTGATGATCTCCTTTACATCCTCGAGATGATCGATCGTGGTTGCAACGATGACCTCTTCCACATTAACATAATCGGCATCCACAAATGCGGATCTCAATTCTTCCAGTCCTTCGCCCAGGAATATCTTTGTGCCATTTGCCGGATCATAGATGACAGCACCATTCTCTGCGATTATCGCATCCACAAAATCATATCGTTCATTCGTATCCACCAAAAAAGGAAGCCTCCTCCCGGATGCCAGAAATACCTTTATTCCATTCTTCCTTGCATTCCTTAAACTGGTTACTGCATTCTTAGATAAGATCAATGACTCATCGGTCAGTGTCCGATCATAATCACATGCGATTGCCTCTATTTTATCCGCCATTGTACAACAAACCCCTCATCCATCGGTTCAAGTGATGCCAGCTCAAGCAAACATGCATTCTCGCAATCAGGAAAACCGGTACCATCAGCAAGCGTCGGTGATGAACACCCACCGAGAATCAGATTCCCAACGTATACATAGATCTCATCCACCAGTCTCTGAGTGATCAGACTCCAGTTCAGTGTGCCGCCACCCTCCACCATCAGCCTGCGGACACCCATATCATACAGGCGCTCCAGTGCTGCTGCGAGATCGACCTGATGCTCACCAGCGGTTATGATCTCTGCACCTGATGCACGCAGTCCGTCCACACGCCAGGATGGAGCGGATCTGGAGACGAGAATGACCCGCCTGCCATTCCCTTTTCTGAGAATGTCAGCATCGATCGGTGTTTTCGCGAGACTGTCAGCAACGATTCTCACAGGATTCTCATCCTTTCCGGAATTCAACCGTTTTTTCCGAAGTTCTTTTGATTTGACTGTCAAGCTTGGATCATCTGAAAGAATTGTGCCTATTCCAACCATGACAGCATCAGCACCGTATTTCAGCTCATCCACACGCCGAAGGTCATGATCTCCGGAGATGGATACCTGCTTTCGTGTGTATGCTGAAATTTTTCCATCTGCACTCATGGCAGCGTTTATGAACACATACGGACGCATACCACCACGCTCAGAATAGTTAGGGAATTCGGAACGGTTGCGTTTGAGGGGATGGATGGTTGTAAGAACGCAATATATGAATCTGTTCCGAATTCCATACCAAGTATATGAACTTCTGGTATATAAATAATGTGGTTTCTCACGATGGAGGAAAGTTAGAATCGTTGATGTTCGGTTGATCCGATATTGTTGAGGAGGCGAATGTCATTTCAGTTCCAGCTTATCCCACCAGTCCAATTCACCTTCTTCTCCTTTCTTGAATAACAGGGTAGTTCCTGATGGATCGAGATGATCAGAGACGTCGAAGTCATAGTTCGCTCCTGCCTGCCGGGCAAACGTCAGCATCAACATACACGATAATAAATATCTAAATTTTAGCATAATTTATATCAATCTAACCAATTTTTTATATAATAGTATTCGCTCTTCGCTCCACTCTGCATCATCGAGCTCTCCCCGCTCTTCCCAATATCTTGCATTCTTTTTCCATGCGTCTATCGGCTTGTTGTAATTAGAAATGTCTTTTCCGGATTTTAACATGATTTCTGCGGCGTGTTCATAAGCATCTGCTGCAAGGAATGTGTTGATATCCTCCAAAAAGCATCCCAATCGATCATACTGCGCTATACAGTTATCCAGATCGCCGCAATGCTCATAGATGTATGACAGCCTGTATGTCAACAGGACCATCGGTTCGATATATCCTACCTGCTTGCATATTCCGATCGCCTGATCATAGCATTCGATCGCATTGTCCCATGCATCATTTCGCTCGTAAGCATGGGCGGCATTCATATATCCATGTATGGCAAGCAGATAACTTCCTTTCTTCATCTTGCATGCTGCATAATCCATCCAGTGATCTGCACTACCATTTGCTCTTGCCCTATGCTCGATCTCTCTGGCACGATAATACGGATCCTCCCGGATAGCATCCCAGTTCATGATATTCTCTTCGCTACAATGATTAATACGAGAATTGTAAGAATGGTAAAGATCGATTCAAACCCTGGTGTTGCTTGCGTGGCTGTTGTCGGTGATGGGGATGATTCATAACAGACCACCAGAAACGCATTGCTTGGAGCCATATGGTCACCGTCGTCCTCGATCCTGACCCTGTTATCCTGCGCTATCAGATGCTCTCTCACATCGCGCTCATCGATTGCGAGATCGCGGTAAGGGTCGCCCGCATACACACCATCATATCTTTTTTTATTGAATGACAATGCGTTTTCACCTTTATCGCCTGAAGCGACGACCGTTGTAAGGATCGCACTCTTTGCATTATCAGGATGGATTTCTCCCTCGAAAACCAGTTCGGTGGTTGCTTCTTCTGGCGTTATATTACTTTCTTCGTCGGCATAGATGATATCACAGCCCTCTTTGATCCAGTACTCGATTTCACCGCCATCCGGATCATTATAAACGACCAGGAGCCCGATCCCATCCATGCTGAACTTCTTGAAATCGCTGGCTGCATTCTCAACAACTGCTGTGTACATTCCGCCTGACCCGATCTGGTCGGTCACATCGTAGCAGTATGTTCCGGCTGGATAATCATAAGGTGGCGTTCCTTTGCGATCTGTAAACGTTCGATCGGGATTTATCTCTTCTCCGGCAAATGAGACTCGCATATCCGGATACGTGCCATTGGCTTCGATATAACTCCATGTCCAGTATGCATACAATCGTGCGAACTCGACTGTTGCCTGTTCAGGCAGTTCGATGTCAAAATCAACGGTGTATGTGGCGTTCGGATGCAACCTGCCAGAGTACTTGCTGTCTCCAATGGT
>JAYEGV010000191.1:0-6466 GCA_034659235.1 Methanobacteriota archaeon | reverse complement strand
GTTCTAAGAGACTCCCCGGTCATCTCAGCAGGTTTCGGTATACCTAATATCTCCAGCATCGTAGGCGCGATATCTGCGAGTTTTCCGTTCCTGATGCGCACCATCTGATCCGTAACCAGTATCAGCGGCACCGGATTCGTGGTGTGTGCGGTATGCGGCGTACCATCCTCATCGGTCATCTCCTCGGCATTGCCGTGATCCGCTGTGATGATCGCAGACCCACCGATCCTCTGAACAGCATCAATGACCCTGCCAACGCAGGTGTCAACCGTTTCCACTGCCTTAACAGCAGCATCGAATACCCCGGTATGCCCGACCATATCACAGTTTGCATAGTTTAGGATGATCACATCGTACGATTCGATTCTCTCGATAACGGCATCGGTAACCACATAAGCACTCATCTCTGGCTTCAGATCGTACGTTGCTACCTTTGGAGATGGTATCAGGCAGCGATCCTCGCCAGGATATGGCGTCTCAACACCACCATTAAAAAAGAACGTGACATGCGCATATTTCTCGGTCTCTGCGATGCGCAGCTGCCGCAGTCCATGCTTTGATAAGACCTCTCCGAGCGTGTTTGTGATGTGTTCTGGCGCATAAGCGACATGAGCGTTGATGGTTGAATCGTACTCGGTCATGCACACAAAATATAGATCATTCAACTTCTGACGTTCAAAGTGACTGAAATCATCATCCACGAATGCACGGGTGATCTGTCTGGCACGATCCGGTCTGAAGTTGAAGAAGATGATCGAATCGTTGTCAGCGATCGGAGTATAATCGTTGACAATCGTTGGGAGTATGAACTCATCGGTCTCGCCGCGCGCGTATCCTTTATGCACAGCATCGGATGCACGTTCAGCAACGACACCCTCTCTATTTACGAGAGCGCGGTATGCCTTCTCTGTTCGGTCCCAGCGATTGTCACGATCCATAGCATAATACCTCCCTGCAACGGTTCCTATACGGTATCCATCAAGAGCCCTGATATATTCGAGAGCGCTCTTCGGAGGTACATCCCTGCCATCAAGGAACGCATGTATCAGGGGGGTCACATGGTTTGCTGACGCGAATTCCAGGAGAGCAAGGAGATGCGATAGATGGCTATGCACGCCACCATCCGATAGGAGTCCCATCAGATGCAGACTGGAATTGTGCATCTTCGCGTGTTCGATCGCTTTTTGCAGGATTGGATTTCTAAAGAATGTTTTATCAGCTACTGCCTTGTTTATCCGGGTTAAATCCTGGTACACGATCCTCCCGGCACCAATATTCAGATGCCCGACCTCTGAGTTCCCCATCTGTCCATCCGGAAGCCCGACCGCCTCACCTGCTGCCTGCAACATGCATGTCGGATATCGCTTGCGCAGGAGATCGATATGCGAGGTGTCTGCATAGGCGATTGCGTTGCCATCGGGTGACTCTTTCAGCCCGAATCCGTCGAGGATGATTAAGATCAGCATTTCATACCGGTTCTCCATACCTTCTTGCCGCAACGTATATCCCGAGGAGGGCGATCGCAACAGAACCCACAATCGATAGTACGAGATGCTGAATGCCGTAATCCTGCTGATATCCGGTAGATGTGAGAATATATGCGCTTGCGCTCCACAGAAGGAGTCCGCTTGCGATGATAAAGAATGGGAATGCCCATGCTTTACCTATGACCTTTCCTTCAAGATGCAGATCGACGATTCTCCCGAAACCGAGGAACAGTCCGGCTGCCACATACCACCAGACCGATGTTTCTACAAACATCATTGATAATATGACATATCCTGGAAAAATATCGCTTGCGATTCCTGCCCAGCAGGCATTTGCTCCCTGTATGGTGGCGATGATTCCGATTATGATCGCTGCAAGATATGTGATAAAACTGATCTTCCCCCGATACAGAGACTCGGTTGCGTTCTCACGATACTTATCGATGGACTCTCCGATTCCAAAACCACTGTATAAGAGATAAGTCCCGACAACTCCGACGATGGCTGCAACCGCAAGTTCGGGTCGTCTTGCTACGACTGAAGCCGCATAAACGATAAAAGCAAGCCCTATCGGAATGAATATCGCGCCTCTGATTTTAGGATCGCTGATAAACTCTTTTAAGAGATAATACGTACTCTCTATGCTCTCGCTCTGCTTGACCCGTATTCGCTTGACAGAATTCACTTTTATCCTTGATTGTATGATCGGCAGCACAGCCTCATCCTCAGCTCCATCCGAAACAAGGGTTACATCCTCGAACTCGTACTCGCTGAGAAGATCATCCATCTGCGAAGCGATCTTGTTATCAGATACCACTCCAACATCATAATCTCCGGCTATGCAGACGATCTCGGTATCCACACCCATCCCTCTCAATCGGTCGTATTCCTGTATCCCGCCAAAGATCGTGTTGATATCCGAATCCTCAGGGTCTGACATCGCAAGTTTCGTTGCCGCCTCTATGTTCGAATCTCTACCGATAACCGGACCTGTGATACCGGCTTTCCGCCCGAGATCATCATCCCGATCCAGACAGAGTACAAGGGTTTTCATGAATCGTATCTGTTTAGTCAACCACAGGATTACACAGATTTTCACAAGATTTCTGTGTTAATCTTGTGCAATCTCGTGGTTTTTTCACTTCCAATATAGATCATAAATTATAGAAGATCAGACCGCTGAAGCAGCATCAGATCCTCGGTACTGATCTTCTCTCCATGTCTGAATAGATCATATATCGCCTCTGCTTCCTTTCTGACCTTAATCCGCTCCACTTTCCGCCGATCTTCCCTGCCTCTCCTCGTGATGCTGTGAATCATCTTATCCAAGTCCCTGATCTCCTTCTGAGTTTTGATGAACAGATGGTGCTGGCAATCCGCTTCATCCTGAATTTTTACGAATTTTTTGTGAACGCGATCTGATTTGATTCTGATGGCTTCACCTTCTTTGAACACCTTGATCATCTTATCATGGTATTCCTGTGCCATGTCTGCATATTCCGTAACTTTTTCGTGGTAAAGAGACGCTTCTTTACGTAGAATTTCCAGTTTCTCCAGCGCTGATTTGAGTTCCGCATTTCTCTCGATCTCTGCCATTTTTGCCTTATATTCACTGACCAGTGAAGCTATCGTAGTGACAAGTTCTTTCTCCTTTTCCGGAGATAGTACATTGGTTTGCTGCCTGAATTCAAGATTTTCAATCTCCTTTTTGAGTTCACTCACCGATGCTCCGGTGAGATTACAGTCCTTTTTGATTTTTTCAATCTTCGCATTGACCTCATTTATTTTCTTGTTGCACCTGTCCCTTTTTATCTTGTACTCGCTCACGTTCCTGTTATGCTCATCGCGTTCATGCTTATAATGCTGCGCCTCATCCGTCAGCATTCTTGACATCCGATTCAATTCATTACGCTGTGTAGACCACTTATTTGCTTCAGTGTTCAATTCATTACGTCTATCTCGAAAATCCTCAAGTTCGTTCTTAAGTATCGTTCTCTTATCCTGCAATTCCTTCAACATTTGCTTGGCGTCCTCCTTTTTCAGCATTCTGCTGATGTTGTGTTCGTCTGCGAGCACTGCGTGCAGTAATGTGTAATCTGTTACATGTAGCAGACTACACGTCACCTATTACTGCTGCGGAGCAGCTTTTTGTATCTGCTGAATGATTGGGATGATCGCTCTTAAATCTTTTTGATCGACTGTTGCATCTGCATGACCTTTCAGAACCGGCTTTGCATTGAATGCAATCGAATATCCAGCTATCTCAAACATGTGGATATCGTTTGCACCATCGCCGATCACGATACACTCCGATGTGTCGATTCCACATCGTTGAGCAAGATCTTCAAGTACGCGAGCTTTTGAGTCACATTCTGTGAGATCGCCAACAACCTCTCCTGTGAGCACTCCATCGTTCTTAGCCAGATCATTGGCGATCACATAATCTATGCCAAGTATGCCTCCGATACGGCGTGCAGAGATCATGAAACCGCATGTGATCATCGCGGTCTGATATCCCATGTGCTTGACAGCATCCATCAGTTCTCTTGCGCCTGGCATCAGCGGGAGATTATTGCAAGCGTGCTTGGCACGCTCAATGCTCAATCCTTTTAATAAGCTGACACGCTTGCGAAGAGCGTTTCCATAGTCGAGTTCTCCGTTCATGGCACGTTCGGTAATCTCTGCAACCTCATCACCAACACCAGCTGCTGCTGCAAGTTCGTTGATGGTCTCGGCGTCGATCAGCGTGCTGTCCATATCAAAAACGATCATCTTCATCGCGTTGTTACTGTGTTGTCTGTACTGTTACTTAAATGTTCATGGGGATGGAGTCTGTTAATTTATCTGGTACTGAATTTTGACTCCTCTGTCTTCAGATATTCAGGCATGACATGGCAGACACGAGGCTTGGGTATTCAGCTCCAGCCGGGCCACCCCGCAATAAATTGCGAGACATCCGTGGGCTCGGAGATCGGGGTGTTGGAATGGGCGTGGACAGATGTGGGGTGGGTGGGCGTGTGTCCGTGAATGGGGGAAGCACACCCTTTGGGTGCAAGCGTTGCATTCACCGAAGACGGAGTGTATTCTGCTCAATCGCATTCAAACTCTGCGAAACCGCATAAGTCTCCACCATACAACGTTACGGCTCCATTATACCATAGTCGGCTCCATTTTCAGATATTTTTATACCATCGTTATCTGTCGGACGTTCGATCCCAGCCTTTCCTTCGAATCGATTATAATAGAGTCGTTGCGTAGGATACGCAAAATCTATATCCGTACATCTGGCAAATTCCTGCAAAATATCCTCCCAGATGACCTCTTCGCTATCGCGACGGTGATGGGGTTCACAGAGATAACGTATTGTCAATAGAACGCCGCTATCCTCCACACGTGTATAAACGGTGGGCGTAAGATGGGAATAAAATATCATGAACTTCTTGCTTGCTTCCTTTATTTTTCTCTCTGCTGATTTGCTCAGATGTTCCGAGTCTTTGTTTGCTATATCCCTCAGGATGTCCTTTGCCTTTTTCCAGTCGCTCTCGAAGGTTACGAGGACAGGAACCTCGTTCCAGATGTAATGAAACCCTTTGCTATAATTTGCCAGCGTTTCAGTGAATATCAGTCCATTGGGGATGTGGATAATCCTGCCTGTACTATGATCCGCGTCCACCCAGTTGCCAATCTCCATTACTGTGAACTGAAACATACGTATATCGATAACATCGCCGGTGTTGTCACCGATCTCGATACGATCTCCCGGAGTAAATGGTTTCTGCATAACGATAAAGATCCAGTCGGCAACATTTGTTACCGGGTCCTTCAGGGCGATAGCCAGACCTGCTGATAACAAACCAAGGAAGGTGGGCAATGATTCAAAACCTTTGACCCACACACGACCCACCAGAATTATGCCGAGAGCGATCGTTATGTATGTCAGGGTTTTTCGCCAGATATAGCGGGTTCGCACGTCTTCGGTTTGCCGCCACACCATTCTCATGATCAGCCTGCGGAGAAGCCACAGAATCAGAATGATAACCACTGATGCCAGCAGTTTTGCCTGTAATTCAGGGCTCAAACCCGTTGTTCTTTCTATCACTTCGATCAATTTATTCATTCTTCAACTCCGCTACCTCCGTGATGGATCAGGGACTGTGATCGCATAATAATAGCCCCCGGCATAAAAATTTTATGGAGTTTCAAATTCCGATGAACCTCGTTGCACCGAAAACGTTATATAAGACGAAATTTTGACATGATAACCACAAAACAAGGGAGGAAAGAAAAGAATGACACAGGTAGAAGATGGTGACACCGTTATGGTTCACTACACAGGCAAATTGGAGGATGGTACAGTGTTCGATACCACGGCAAACCGCGATCCTCTCCAATTTAGAATAGGCGAGGGTCAGATAATCCCCCGTTTTGAGCAAGCCATGGTCGGGATGGAGCCGGGCGAAGCGAAGACCGTCGAAGTCCCGGCGGATGAAGCGTACGGACCGCACCGCGAGGAGCTGGTGGTTGTGATAGATCGGAGTCACATTCCAGTGGACACAGAACCGGAAGTCGGTCAGCAGTTCCAGATCCGTCAGGCAGATAACCAAACAATTGTAGTCACGGTGACCGATGTCACTGAATCAAGAGTGACACTGGATGCCAACCATCCGCTGGCTGGAAAAGACCTGATCTTTGATGTCCAGCTATTAGAGATTGTTTAGGCGTGTCAACAGGCTTTTTGCCTGATGATACAAGAACGATGGAAGGACTAAAGTGGCGTAATGCTCGTGGAATATATCTGATAACACGAGCAATCGCGCCTCACTTCATTTGCCTGAATGCAAACGCACTTCACAAAGCTCAGGAATGAAAAGTAGAACCCAAAACGCTCCACGTACATTACGACCGCATAAAGCAAAGGAGTGGGAGGACCCATGGAATAGATTGGTGATAGATCTGGATGCGATCCGATCCAATTATCA